>SCUC01000298.1 GCA_004322375.1 Bacteroidota bacterium | reverse complement strand
CTCCTCCAACGTGCTCACCTTCAGCGCGGATTCGTACGCACGGATGGCGTGCTTACAGTTCGCAGACTTCTCCTCCACCTCCGCTAACGTGCGGTACGCAGTACCAAGATTGTTTTGCGTTGTACCATACTGCATCGGGAACTCCTCCAACGTGCTCACCTTCAGCGCGGATTCGTACGCACGGATGGCGTGCTTCATATAGTGGCGCTTTCGAAGCGAAAAAATGCCATTCTGAAACGCCCTCGCGCCAAGCCTGAAAAGAACATCCGGTTCCGATGGAAAAGTCACTATTAATTCTTGAAATATGGCGGGGAGCTCGTCCGGCGGTAAGGGGAGTATAATGGATTCAAGGTATGCTTCTTCCGCCCAAACGCTCCCATCCTTTACCTTGATAAATTCATTCGCCTCCAGCCGTTTCAAAAGGTCTGTTTGCTCGTATCGCTGCAGTGACACCCCTTCCTTTTCGACTGCGCGCGTTATCCATTCTATAGGAAAATTCTGTTTTTCCAAATAAACACCGCAATAATAGAGCTTGGCAACCGCTTTCAGGAATGTCTTTTCTATCGCAGTACAGTCCCGGTATCGCTCTTCCATTTCTTTCAGAGGGAGAAATACCGAGCCTATTGTCCCGTCAAATGTCACTCGCTTCCAGTCTTTCTTTGCTTCGCTGGCAACTTTCTCTGCAAGTGTGGCTGGAAATTCTCCCAAGAGTACGGTGCGCGAAAATACCGAAGGTATGCTGATATTTCCCTCTCTCTGGAGCTTTTCTGATGCTTTATCGTATTCGATTCCCGATCTGCATGTTGCAATGATCGGAATACCACTGTTAATAAATGCCGATAGGAGATGATGAAAACCCCGTTGTTCAACGAATCTCTGAAGGTCGTCAATTAATACTATTTTTTTTCTCCAAAATTTAAGATGGGTCGGAATATAAAATTTTTCCAGGTCTATATCGGTACAGCGCAATGCAAGGATATCGTACGGCAGCGCTGCCCGCCGCAATGCCTCGCATATTGCCCTCGTCTTCCCTGCTAATGGGCGCCCGCTTATAAGAGTATGCTCGCCGGCTTGTAATGCCCTATACAGTTCTCCATCCGTGTCACGTTGATAATAATAAGGATTTTCCGGGCGTCCGGGCGATACATCGGCAAGCATAATGGATGAAGATTTCTTCCATATCAAGAGATAGTATTTCTTGTGCCTTCTTCTCCTCCAGTACAAAAATCCTATCGAGGGGATGAGTATAACAAGAAGAACCCCGATGATTTCAAGAAAGTGCGCTGTTATATATCCCATCATGGTTTCTACCATGCGCTAAAGTAAGTCTTTAGAATACAAAATCAAAAAAAGTTACCAACTTTAATTCTACTGTGGGTGAAGGTAAACATTTTCGACCCTTACGTGTAAAATACCCCGCATGTTACCCCTATTACACGCGGTTACCGGTTCACCCCCGGCATTAAAAATTCGCTCAGCCATTTGAACACTGTTTTGTGCCAGAGCTCGCTGTTGAGCGGCTTCAAGACCCAGTGTCCTTCATCGGGAAAATAGAGCATCTTCGATTTGATGCCTTTTCTCTGCAGTGTGGTGAACAGCTGTTGCCCTTCCGTCAGGGGAACCCGGTAATCAAGCTCGCTGTGGATAACGAGAGTCGGCGTTTTAAAATTTTGCGCGTACTTGTGCGGCGAGAACTTGTCGAAGTCCGGCGTCTCCCATGGTATGCCGTGCTCCCATTCATCGAACCATGTCTCTTCCGTTGTTCCGTACATGCTGTAAAAATTAAACACTCCGTCATGGCACACAAGCGTTTTAAACTTATCGGTATGACCGTTAAACCAGTTCATCATATAGCCGCCATACGAAGCTCCTGCCGCTCCCATCTTATCGCTGTTAATATACGGCTGCTGCTCCATGTACGCGAGCCCGTTCATCAAATCTTCAAACACCTTGCCGCCCCAATCTTTGCTGATTTCATCCGTAAATTTCTGGCCGAAGCCCGTGCTTCCGCGGGGATTCGGAAGAGCAAGCACGTACCCCTGCGCCGCCCAGAGCTGCGCGCACCACCGGTACGACCATGAATTATTCCACGCACCTTGCGGTCCGCCATGCACCCAATACACAAGCGGATATTTCACGCTCGATATCATCGTTGGCGGCTTCACAATCCACATTTGTACATCCGTTCCGCCCGCGCCTTTGAACCAAACATTTTCAGGTTTCGCAAACATAATCTCTGAGAATAGCCTGTCATTCACTTTCGTCAGTTGCTTGATTGCTTTGCCATCACTTTTTGCAGTATAAATTTCTGTCGGTCTTGACATTGTCTGATGAGAGAAAACAAGACTCTTTCCATCCTGAGAAATGTTGACGTCGCTATTCGTCGCGTCATCAACAATCTTCTTTACATCGTTGCCCGCGACTGTAACCGACCAGATAGGCTTGTTCGCCTTTTCTTCCGCTTCAAAATAGATTGTTTTGCTGTCGCTCGTCCATACAAACGATTCCACGTTGGAATCAAAGCTCTCCGTCAAGCTGCGGATATTGCCCGATGTTCGTTCGTAGAGCATCAACTGCCACCGATCCGCTTCGAATCCGGGTCTGGATTGAGCGCGAAACGCGATGTACTTTCCATCGGGTGAATACCGGGGAAATCCATCCGCGGCAAGATTTGTTGTAATTTGTTTTTGTGCTTTTGTAGAAAGATCAACAACATAAATGTCATGGTTGGTATTCCACGATTCTGTTTCTACCGGGATGGGAGTTGCCGTATATGCAAGTTCTTTATTATCCGGAGAAAAATCAAAATCGTCCCCCGCTGAGAATGTAAAGGAGGGCGGCGAAGCGTCGCGGTCGCCCGGCGTTACGTTTTGCGGGTATCCTCCATCGGCGGGAACAACAAACAGGTGATTGCGTTTATCATCAACCCAGCTATCCCAGTGCCTGTATAATAATTTTTGGAACACGCGTGCTTTCACCTTGCTGTTCTCCATCTCATCGAGCATTTTCTTATTTTCAGCGTCGCTTTGCGCGTACGGCAGCTGAGATGAGCCGGGAAACACGCTCGATACAAACGCGATGGTGTTGCCATCGTTCGACCATATTGCCTGTGTCGCTTCCGTAGAGATTGAGGTAAGCTGTCTCGCCTCGCCCCCATTCAAGGTTATGACATAAATCTGGAAAGAACCATTCCTGTTCGATTCAAATGCTATCCTGCTTCCGTCCGGCGACCACCTTGGATGCCTGTCATGTTTTGGGCTTGAGGTAAGTTGCTTCGCCTCTCCTCCGGCAAAAGGAATGAGCCAGATATCGCTGTTAGATTTGTTGGCTGCCTTATCTACTTCCGTTACAACATACGCAACCCATTTCCCGTCCGGCGAAAGTTGAGGGTCGCTCACTCGTTTGATGCGAAACAGGTCTTCAATTTCCATCACGCGCGTTGGTTGAGCATAGAGTCCCCCACAGGCTATCAACATTAATAGTGAGAGAACAATAGATAATAAATATTGAGCGCTGAGCGCTGAGCGGTGTGTTATAATGTTCATTGCTACCTTCTAATTTACTAAGGATAAACTACCAACTATTATGTACTGACCACTGGCTACTGATAGCTGGCTACTATTTAATAAAATTCTTCCACATCATAGATTCAACCGGCTTCGTTGTACGCCGGTTATATTTTGCGCCTTTTTTCTTGTTATACGGAATTTCAATCTCGCCCCGAACTTCAAAATAGATGAGCTGTCCTATCGGCATACCCGCGTAAATGCGCACCGGCTGACGAACGGAAATCTCAAGCGTCCACGTGTTGCAAAACCCGATGTCCCCTTTACCTGCCGTCGCATGAATATCAATCCCCAGCCTGCCGATGCTGCTTTTCCCTTCTAAGAACGGAACGTGGGCATGGGTCTCAGTATATTCTTCCGTTACGCCAAGATATAACTTGCTCGGAACGAGAATAATTCCCTCCTCCGGTATCGTAAAATAGCGGACATGATTGTGGTGCTTCGCATCGAGAATTTCTTCCTTATACATCGCGAGCCACTTGCCGAGATGCACGTCGTAGCTGTTCGAGCCGAGGTATTTCCTATCGTACGGCTTGATGACGATTGTTCCCTTCTTCATTTCCGAAAGGATTTGTTTATCTGTGAGAATCATGAGATTGCTGATTGCTGAATTCTGATTGCTGATTTGATTAACCAAGAACTATTTCACCCCTTCAGGGTTCTGATATTGATTTCTTTCTATGACTACAATAATTCCACCCCGTTGGAGTTGTTAATTTGTCAATCCCGCAAGGGATGACATTCTTGTAGCAAGGTTCGGAAAAATACCTGAAAACCCTGAAAGGGTGACATTATTATTCTGTGTGTTCATTAGTAGCTATGCTTTAGCATGGAGCGGTAATCCCCTGTTTACTGGGAACTTGCTATTAAGTCACTTTTGAATAGTAAATGTTGGAAAAAAAAGGGAGAGAAACAAACTGAACAATGTCCCGCGAATCGTGATGGCGCTTTGGGCGCTCAAAAGGCAAAAGGAAAATTGCGTAATAAAATGTTTTACTGATGGGTTAAAATAAATATTCCTGTATGAGACTAACGGTAATGTAACACTAAAAACGAAAAACTAAAAACTCCAAACAGCCTGAGGAAGGTAGTAAATTTACTCATCTTCACTTCGCATAGTCTGTGCGTTGGGTAGGTTCTCTCCACTCCACCACCGCCATCACCACTCCCGTTACTACCGCCCCGATACACGTCATCAACCCGACGACAAAAACAATATCGCCAAGCGTCTCAGCCCAATCGAGATGGTTGCGCAGCAGCCGGTTCCAATCGTGAATGAGATTCGGGTTGATGAGCCGCAGGCGCTTAAATGGCGCATCATGAATATACACGCTCACATTGATTAAGCTCTCTCCTACCCAAAATGCCGGTAATGGGATTTGCGAAACGTTCTGCCGCCACGTAACAATCAACAACGCAAGCGGAAGCGCCACCTGAAATGCCGAGCCGGCAAGAAGATGAATGAACATCCCGAGAAATTTGAAGAAAAAATGTCCCGCCTCATGGATAAACAGGTTGATGGTATCGAGAACAAAGAGAGCAAACGGCGGGCGGTATGCAGGAGAATCGGGATGATAGCCGGTTGCAAGAAAGTATATGAGATAGGCAAGATAAAGAACCAATACGAGCTTGAGAGTAAAAATTATATGACGCTTTGTTGCCAAGGGTATTGTAGGGCTGTTTCAAAAATTACATTGTATCGTAGTAGCGGGTCACCAGACCCGCACAAAGTAACCAAATCCGGCGCCGATTTGGTAATCGGCTACTACGGCTAACGACCATTTCGCTGTGGCCACAAAACTAAAAAAAATTTACCTTGTTGTAGCATCAGCCAACAATGCTTTACGCCAAACCGTAAAATCAGCCGGAATTTTTACGCTCAACTTCTGCTTGTCTAATGCCTCCTGCAATTGCACGGGCAATGGAACTTCCTTCCCTAGCGCCAATTGTATCACCTCCTGGAACTTTGCCGGATGCGCGGTGGACGCGATAATTGTCGGCGCTTTTATATTCATTGCTCTTGCCGCGGCAACGCCAACCGCCGTATGCGGGTCAATGACATGTCCTGTCCGCTCATACGTGCGCTTGATTTCTTCTAATGTCTGAGTGTCTGTAATGCTTATTGCCTGTATATCGTTTTTCATTTTCTGCACGTCGAAGCGATACAACGCTTGCAGCCGCGCAAGATTGCTTGGGTTGCCCACATCCATCGCGTTAGAATACGTTTGCACGGATGAACGGGGTGTAAAGACACCTGCTTGAAAATATTCCGGTACAACATCGTTCGCGTTCGTCGCAGCGAGAAATCCTTTAATAGGCGTTCCAATCCATTTTGCATACACTGCCGCTGTGAGATTACCGAAATTCCCGCTCGGCACAACGACAACCGGTTTCTCATCGTTTTGCTTGAATTGTTTCTGCCATTGCGCCATCGCCCACACGTAATAGGTTATTTGCGGAAGCAATCTCCCGATATTTATGGAGTTCGCCGTCGTTAAATTTCGCGCGTTCACAAGCTCTCTGTCTGCAAGGGATTGCTTCACGAGCTTCTGGCAATCGTCGAATGTCCCTTCAACTTCGATGGCGCGGATGTTCCCGCCAAGGGTCGTCATCTGCTGCTCTTGCAGCCTGCTGATTTTGCCTGAAGGGTAGAGTACATACACGGTGATATGCGAAACGTTAAAAAATCCGTGCGCAACTGCGCTTCCCGTATCGCCCGATGTCGCGACAAGAATTGTCGTTTCCCGTTCTTCCTGCCCAAGATAATATGAAAGCGCTTGCGCCATGAACCGCGCTCCCACGTCCTTAAAGGCGAGCGTCGGTCCGCGAAATAATTCAAGCAAGAACAAATGTTCTTCAAGCCGAACAAGCGGAATGGGAAACGTCAGCGATTGCCTGACGATGCGCTCAAGAGCTTCACCGGGCATCTCTTCCAAAAAAAGAGATAGTGTTTTGACAACAATTTCTTGAAACGATTTCTCCGGCAGGCTGCTTATGAATTCCACTGAAAGCGAAGGCAGGAGTTCCGGAACATACAGGCTTCCATCCGGCGCGATGCCGCTACATAACGCTTCGCGAAAATCTACCGGGGAGCTTTGTTCCAATACACTTTTAAATTTCATCCTCTTCTCTCTTCAACCTTTCCCGCTGTCAATAACATACGCGCCGTTCATGTTCGTTGCGGAGACATACATTTCCGATTCAACATGTGCTACGGATTGAAAAACGTCGCGCATAGCTTTCCCGATGACCCGCGCTTGCTTGAGCGAGGGTGCGAGCGCAAATACCGATGGACCGGAACCGGAAATCGAGCAGCCCGCCGCCCCGTGAGAAAGCGCGGCGCGCTTGACCTCATCAAACGCGGGAATGAGCTTTGCCCGGAACGGCTCGACAAGAGTATCTTCCATGCTTTTACCAACAAGAGCGACGTTCCCGGTCATCAAACCCACGGTCAGCCCGCTAACGTTGCCCCATTGGCGCACAGCGGATGCCAGCGGAACATTCTTCGGGAGAATGCTGCGCGCTTCTTTTGTTTTGACAATAACGTGCGGGTGAACCACAACCCAAAAGAACGTTTTCTGAATTGGAATCTGCACAACCTCAAGAGGCGTGTAGCTGCGCACAAGGCACACTCCGCCAAATAACGAAGGCGCCGCATTATCCGCATGAGGCGAACCTGAAGCAAGGCGTTCTCCTTCCACTGCGAACCGGAGCAGCTCGCTCCGCCGCAATTTCTTTTGTAACAGCTCGTTCACAGCGACAACCGCTCCAACACTGCTTGCCGCGGAACTCCCCAGCCCGGAACCAATCGGCATGTGCTTATGCAGCGTCAGCTTGATTCCGAACGGGGGCTTGAATTCTTCAAGCATCAGCGCCGCAACATGCGCCGCAACATTTTTTCGTGAGGTGGCAGGAACGTTCTCGTGAATTGTGCTGAGCGTAAAATGCACTCCCGGCTCCAGCGTTCTCTTCGCTTCCACGATATCTCCGGGCTTTTCAATCGCGACGCCAAGCACATCATATCCCGACCCAAGGTTAGCAATCGTGGCGGGAGCATAGACAAGAACGTATTTTTTAGTCATTCGGTAGTAGCGTAGGAGTTAATGTTACGATGCAGGATGCAAAATGTAAGATACAAGTTGCAGGATTCAAAAAAAAATATATCAAAAAGCCGATTCCCGTGGCTATAACACCCTTAGAGGAATCGGCTTTTTTATTTTTTAATTTTTACTTTTTTACTTGATGAGAAGCATCTTCCTCACCTCGACGAACGCTTCCTTCGACCGGTTGGTTGCATCCATCACGGTAAGACGGTAAATATAGACGCCGCTTGGCTGGTCTGCCGCATTCCAGTTGATTTCGTAGCTGCCCTGCTCTTTCTCTCCATTAATGACATCAGCGACTTCTTCGCCAATCATGTTATAGATTTTGAGAGAAACCCAATATGTTCCGGGCAGCTCGTATCGAATCGTTGTTGCAGGGTTAAACGGATTCGGATAGTTTTGCCGCAGCGCAAACTCAGTCGGCAGGGAGATTTCATCTCCAATTTCAATGAGAAGTTCATTCGCATTAGCTTCTTCAATAGTAAAGCTCTTGCTCTTCGTCAATTCAACGGTGTTCACCGGCTTGCCGTCCACCAGCGACGAGACCCGGATTACGGATAATTGCTTCGTCCCCTTATCAAAGTGAATCGTTAGCGGATAGGTTGCAGCCGCAACAGTTACGCGGTATTGCCGGTTCTTTTGAACAGAGCTAAACAATTCCACAAGCCTGCCGTTCGATTCTTTCGAAGAAGGGGCAAAGCGGATATCGAACATGCCCTGCTGAACAGGTCGTAATTCGTATTTGCTCGCGAGGGCTACGTTCGCTTCGGAAACCTTGCCGAAGTAGAGACGCTGCTCAAATCCCTTCGAGTCAACAACAAGCATAACGTTTAGCTCGTTAAGAACTGCAAGCTTGGGCAACACGTCAAAGCTTGTCGGGTTGCTGCTCGCGCTTCCGCTCGGCGTTGTTACGGTAATAAATCCGTCTGTCGCTCCTGCCGGTACTGCTGCTTTGATTGATGTTGCAGAATAGACAAGGAACCCGGCTGACGTTCCATTGAACGATACATTCGTTGCTCCGGTAAAGGCTTCACCCGTGATTGTAATGCTGTCCCCCACAACTCCGCTTCCCGGACCGAAGCTTGCAATAGATGGAGGAACGGTAAACATGCTTCCGCTCGTCGCTGTGCCTGCAGCAGTCGTAACGGTAACGAATCCAGTCGTCGCTCCGCTTGGAACCGTCGTCGTGATTGACGTGGATGAGGCGACAGTAAATGCCGCGCTCACGCCGTTAAATTTCACCGATGATGCGCCCGTAAAGGCAGAGCCGTTAATCGTAATTCCTGTTCCCACTACTCCTGAACCGGCGCTGAATCCGGTGATATTCGGAAGAACCGTAAAGTTCGTCGAGCTACTGGCAGTCCCGGCGGCAGTTGTTACGCTCACCAATCCTGTCGTTGAGCTATTGCCGACCGTGAAATCAATTTGCGTAGATGATATAACCGTAAATGCTGCCGCGTTCACTCCATTCACCCGCACTGCGGTTGCACCGGTAAATGTCGTGCCGTTAATGGTAACAGAGGAGCCTATCGTTCCACTCGTAGGCGTAAAGTTGCTGATTGCCGGCAGGACTGAGAAATTAGAACCGCTTGTTCCTGAACCTGACGGCGTCGTTACTTGAATCGTTCCGGTTGTAGCTGTGGCCGGTACCGTTGCCGTTATCTGCGTGTTCGAGACGACTGTAAACGCTGCGCTTATACCGTTAAACGTAACCGATGTCGCGCCGGTAAACGCTTCACCATTGATTGTTACCGATGCGCCAACCGCGCCGCTTGTGGGCGAGAAGCCGGAAACAGTCGGCGTAACCGTGAAGCTGGTGCCGCTTGTCGCTGTGCCTGAGGGCGTTGTTACGGCAACAGGACCTGTCGTCGCGCCGCTCGGTACAGTTGCAGTAATTGCTGTTGATGAAGATACCGTGTAGCTTGCGCTGACGCCGTTAAATGTTACCGAGGTCGCTCCGGTAAATGCCGTGCCGTTAATTGTCCGGCTGGCGCCTACAGTTCCCGTGGATGAGCTAAAGCCGGTAATGTTCGGCGGAACGGTGAAATTCGTAGAGCTGTTCGATGTTCCGGCTGGAGTTACGACGCTAAGAAGACCCGTCGTCGCGCCTGCAGGCACGGTGGCTGTAATTTGTGAATACGAATCAACTGTAAATACGGAATTGGTTCCATTGAACCTGAATGCGGTCGCTCCGGTGAATGCAGTTCCTGTCACGATGATAGAACCGGTGCCGATAACGCCGCTAGTCGGGGTAAAGCTGGAAATCGTCGCCGTTACAGTGAAGCTGCCCACGCTTGTTCCCGTTCCTGATGGGGTCGTGATTGCAATGGTTCCTGTTGTTGCGCCATTCGGGACTGTTGCAGTTACTTGCGTGTTCGAGACAAATGTGAACGTTGCATTCGTTCCGTTAAAGGCTACATTCGTTACGCCGGTGAATGCCTGCCCGTTAATCGTTACTGTTGTGCCTACTCCTCCTGAGCCCGGTGAGAAGCTGGTGATGCTTGGCGTTACGACGTAATTGGTCGCGCTTGTCGCAGTACCAGCTGCCGTAGTTACGGCAATCGCCCCGGTGGTTGCTCCGCTAGGAACGGTAGCGGTAATTTGTGTGGAAGAATTCACGGTGTAGCTTGATGAAACCCCATTGAATGTAACGGCGGAAGCTCCGGTAAACGCACTGCCGGTGATAACAACCGATGTTCCGACAGGTCCCGGTGAATTTGTGAACGAAGAAATATTCGGGAGAACCGTGAAGCTCGTCGAGCTATTTGATGTGCCGGAAGGCGTCGTTACGCTAATTAATCCTGTGGTTGATCCCGCCGGAACTGTTGCGTCAATTTGGGTTGATGAAACCACTGTAAATGCAACTGCACTAACGCCGTTAAATGTCACTGCTGTCGCCCCGGTAAATGCAGTACCCGTAATAGTGACTGTTGAGCCGATAATCCCGCTCGTCGGGGAAAAGTTCGAGATGCCCGGCAACACCGAATAATTCGTACCACTCGTTCCCGTACCCGATGGAGTTGTTACAGCAATTGCGCCTGTTGTCGCTCCTGCGGGAACGGTTGCCGTTACCTGTGTATTTGAAACAAACGTAAACGATGCGCTCACTCCGTTAAACGTTACTCCCGTTACTCCTGTGAATGCCTGCCCATTAATCGTAACCGATGAACCGATTGTTCCGCTTGTCGGGGTAAAGCTGGAAACGGAAGGAGTAACGACATAATTCGTCGCGCTCGTTGCAGTTCCTGCCGCCGTTGTTACCTGAATCGCTCCTGTCAACGCGCCGTTCGGCACTGTCGCAGTAATCTGTGTCGAAGAATTCACGGTGTAGCTTGCGCTGACTCCGTTAAACGTAACAGCCGACGCCCCTGTAAACGCTGTTCCGGAAATCACTACCGAAGTCCCCACCGGACCGGGTGAATTGGTAAAGGAGGTAATATTCGGAAGCACTGTAAATGTCGTTCCACTGGTGCCGGTTCCCCCTGCGGTTGTAACGGTTACAGAACCGGTTGTCGCGCCCGCGGGAACATCAGCATCTATTTGAGTCGCTGAAACGACAGTGTAGCTTACCGCGCTAACGCCGTTAAACGCCACATTCGTTACGCCGACAAAGGTGGTTCCTGTAATTGTTACAGTTGAACCGATGATGCCGCTCGAAGCCGACAATCCTGTAATAGTTGGCGGAACTAAGAAATTCGCTGTGCTGGGATCGTTACCATTGCCATTCACGACAACAATTTGTCCTGTTGATGCGCTGGCAGGAACCGTTGCCGTTATCTGAGTATAAGAGTTAACAGTATAGGAAGCGTTCACTGCATTGAAAAGAACCTGCGTAATGCCATCAAACCCTGTTCCTGTAATAACAACGCTCGTTCCTGCAATTCCGCTCGCTGGGGCAAATCCGGTTACATCCGGCTCAATTCCGAATGTTGTCAGACTTGTGCCGCTACCCGAAGGCGTTGTTACGACAATAACGCCATCGGTTGTGTTATTAGGAACCGTTGCCGTAATCTGTGCGTCGTTATCTACCGTAAAGCTCGCGCTCGTTCCGTTAAACGTTACTGATGTCGCCCCGGTGAAGCTTGCTCCTGTTATCGTTACGGATTGTCCTACCTGCTCTGTCGTCGGCGCAAAGCTTTGCACATCGGGGAGAACTGAAAAATTCGTCGCGCTGAAATCAGTTCCATCCGGAGTTGTTACGCTAATAAGACCGGTTGTCGCTCCTGCAGGTACAGTTGCATCAATCTGTGTTGCCGAAACAACGGTGAACGTTACCGCGCTCGTTCCGTTAAATGAAACATCCGTCGCGCCCGTAAAGCTCGTTCCGAATATGCTAATGACATCACCGATGATGCCGCTTGTCGGCGAGAAGCTGGTAATGTTCGGGTCGAGCGTAAAGTTTGTCGCGCTGGTCGCCGTGCCGGCAGGAGTTGTAACGGTGATAACGCCTGTTGTTGCCGTCGCCGGAACAGTTGCCGTAATTTGTGAATAGGAGTTCACCGTGAACGATGCTGCCGCGCCGTTAAATTCAACCGATGTCGCTCCGGTAAACGCATACCCTGTGATTACCACCGATGCTCCGGGAGTGCCGCTTGTCGGGACGAAGCTCAAAATCGTTGGCTGAACGGAGAAGTTCGTGCTGCTTGAATTTGAGCCGGAAGGAGTTGTTACCGTAACAAGTCCTGTTGTTGCAGTGTTCGGAACTGTGGCTGAAATATCTGTGCTTGAGTTGACCGTATAGCTCGCGCTTACGCCGTTAAACGTCACTGACGTCGCGCCTGTGAACGCCGTGCCGCCGATGGTGATAACATCGCCAACTTCGCCCGATGACGGAGTGAGGCTTGTTACGTTAGGCTCCACGGAAAAATTGGTCGCGCTATTATCGGTTCCATCAGGCGTGGTTACAGCAATCAAGCCTGTAGTTGCTCCTGCAGGAACCTCTGCGTCTATTTGCGTAGAGGAAACTACGGTATAAATTGCCGCGCTAGTCCCGTTAAAGGAGACATCGGTTGCCCCTGTGAAGTTTGTTCCAAGAATCGTAACAACGTCGCCAATAACTCCACTGGTCGGCGAAAAACTGGTAATATTCGGGAGAAGGTCAAAGTTCGTCGCGCTGGTCGCCGTGCCGGCTGCGGTCGTTACCGTAATAACGCCCGTCGTCGCGCCCGCCGGAACTGTTGCAGTAATTTGGGAATACGAATCTACTGTAAAGGAAGCATTTGTTCCGTTGAATGCAACTACCGATGCTCCTGTAAACGCATACCCTGAAATAGTAACTGTCGTTCCCGGAATTCCACTCGAAGGTGTAAAGCTGACGATGGTTGCCTGAACAACAAAACTCGAGCTGCTCGAATTTGAACCTGACGGCGTCGTTACCGTAACAACGCCTGTCGTTGCAGTGTTCGGAACTGTTGCTGAAATATCCGTGCTTGAGTTTACCGTATAGCTTGCGCTTACGCCG
>SCUC01000297.1 GCA_004322375.1 Bacteroidota bacterium | reverse complement strand
CAACAAAGACAAGAGATGCAGAAACGCTGGTATCAATGGTAAACCCAAGCGGTCTGAAATCTTCATTGAGCTTGAAATCAAGCTGTGAACTCATTACCTTCATGCTTAAGGAATTCATCTCGCCAATTTCAGCAGCAGAGATAAAATCAAATTCTTGCATGTATCCATTAGAGCCTTTGGGCTGCAAGCCGTACGATTTAAATTCCTGTTCGATATATTTCGCTGCCTGCTCATTTCCGGGCTCTCCCGATTTTCTTCCCTGGAGTTCTTCAGAGGAAAGGTATTTAACATGAGCCTGTAGCTCCGGTTGGGTTATATCGGGTAATTTTTCCTGGGAGAATGCAGCTGTGGTAAGAACAACGGTGAGTATGATGATGAATGTAAGAGCAATAGTTTTCATTGTTTTTCCTGGTTATTCGTAATATGTTCTTAGAATTTCGATAAGCTCTACCACTGCTCCTACGCGGCAGTTGCTCGCGAGATCGAGAGGTCCCCGAACGACGATGTCTGCCCGAATACCTTCTCGCAATAAGAGAACAACTTTCATTCCCGTCAATTCGTAGGTTTCCGCATCATCGCCAATAAATTGCCAACATCCTCCTTCAACATTTGTGCGATGCATGATGCCTGAAATTTGAAAGCTTTTTACCTCGTCAACTGTTCGTTCAATGGTAACGCATGAAGGAAACTGTAAAGCAAGAAGTAGCACAGTGCCTGAGAGTAATTTCGTCATTGTTGGTTGCAAGTTATGGTATCCAATCAGCTATAAAAATATTGGTTTCTCCTTGTGTTGTTCCATTTCGATTCGATGCAAAAACTATTTTTTTTCCATCTCGGGTGAACATAGGGAAACCATCAAATGAATCGTTATATGTAATTTGTTCAAGTCCAGTGCCATCAGCGTTAATTAAAAATAAATCAAAATTTCTTCCCTTTTTATCTCGTGTGTTCGAGGAAAATATAATTTGCTTTCCATTCGGGTGAAAGAAAGGAGCGAAGCTTGCTGAACTGAAATTTGTAATCTGGCGTTTATTGGAGCCATCGGCATCCATCAAACAAATTTCCATTTTTGAAGGTCGGATTAAACCTTTACTCAGTAATTGCTCATAATCAGCTATGCTTACTGAGTCAATAGGGTGGTGCGAACGATAAACAATTTGTTTTCCATCCCACGAATAAAATGCTCCGCCATCGTAACCTTTTTCATACGTTAGGCGTTTGATGTTGTTACCTTCTAAGTCCATTGAGTAGAGTTCTAAATCGCCATCGCGAAGCGATGTGAAGATAATTTTATCGCCAACCGGGGAAACGGTCGCTTCTGCGTCGTACCCATCTGTTGAAGTTACTCGCTCGAATTGGGAACTGCCAAGTTTTCCTTTGAAAATATCAAACCCTTTAACAAGCTGCCAGACATAGCCTTTGGAATAATCGGGTTTGGGCGGACATGCTTCATCTGCTAGATGGGTTGAAGCGAAAATGTATGCCGTATCGCCGGGCAAAAAATAAGAGCAGGTTGTTTTCCCCTTCCCCGTGCTAAGCAGCGTAGTGTTTCCATCGGCTATGCTCATCAAGAATATTTGGTCACATGGGAACGTGTCTCGCTCTGATTGAAAAATAAGTTTTGTTTCATCAAAGGAGAAGTACGCTTCCGCATTTTGTCCCCCGAA
>SCUC01000296.1 GCA_004322375.1 Bacteroidota bacterium | reverse complement strand
GCAGCAACGCCTGCAAAAATAAGTGTGAAGGTGCCAAGAAATTCAGCGACGAATTTTTTTAGATTCATAATTTCTCCATGATATTTTGTATATGATTTTTTACTCTGACATTTTCAAAGATGTGAGCAATGGTTCCGCGTTCATCTATGATGAACGTTGTGCGCGCTACACCCATATATCTTCTCCCGAATAATAATTTTTTCTTCCACACGCCAAACGCTTTGATGAGATTTTTCTCTTCGTCACTAAGCAACGTGTATGGCAATTCATATTTGTGTGAAAATTTTTGATGAGATTTCACTGAATCCGGACTCACTCCGATGACTTCTACTTCTTTGCTCCTCAGCCTTCCTATGTTGTCCCGAAACGAACATGCTTCATTTGTGCATGTTGGAGTGTCATCTTCCGGGTAGAAAAATAAAACAACTTTCTTTCCCTTGAAGTCCTTCAATGAAACAATGTTGCCCGACGAATCGGGCAACGAAACATCAGGGACTTTATCGCCAACCTTGAGCATGAACGTTGAGCTTTTAAAACGACGCTAACGCTTTATTTATCTCATCAAAAGGCGGTTCCGCTCCGGGATTGCTTTCCGAAACCCAAGAATATTTAACAACGCCATCTTTATCAAGCACAAAAATTGCCCGCTTCGAGGCGGTGTAACCTTTCAAGCCTGCGAAGTCTTCATACACGCCACAATATACTTTGGAAACGTTTCGTGTAAAATCGCTTAGCAAGGGAAAGTTTAATTTGTTTGCATCGGAAAATCCTTTGTTGGCAAAAGGAGAGTCAACGCTGATGCCGACTATTTGAGCATTTAATGAATTGAGATTCGCCATTGAATCGCGGAAGGTGCACATCTCTTTTGTGCAAACGCCGGTAAACGCGCCGGGGTAAAATGCCAGTACGGTTTTCTTACCTAAAAACTCTGAAAGAGAGCGTTCTTTTCTATCGGTGTCAATTAACGTAAAATTGGGAGCCTTTTCTCCAACAGTGAATGCCATGATATTGCCTTTCTTAAAGTAATGAATTGATTTTGCTGCAATACAGCCATAAAATCGAATTAATGTTGTCTAAATTATGAAAAGCCCATATGAATTCCAAAAGGAAATGGTGATATATATTTGTTGATAATCATAACAATCGTTAGATTTATTAAAAAGCATTTATGACTACCGCGGAAGAACAGCAATCTAAAAAGTCCTGCAAGCCCAATTTCGATGCCAAGTGGTTAGGCATATGGCTCGCCATCGGTGTGGGTATCGGAACTGCACTTGGCAACCCCGCATTCGGAGCAGGGATTGGCACTGCGCTTGGGACAGCCTTTGCTTTTGCCGCGGGACGAAAAAAACACAAATGAGTCTGCAAGGAAATACTTACCCTCCAGACGGCGTCTCGCTGTCTGGAACTCCAACCTTCGTAGTTGCTCTTTCAGGACACAATATGAACCGTAGGCAGATCGTGCCTTGTGGTTTTCATAGCCATCATAACGTTGCCTATATATGAAAACAATAACATTCATACTGACTCTTTTGATTCTTTCTATCGGCTGTGAAAACGAAATCCCATCTTTCGGCGAATACTACGAGTATGCTTACAACGACACTCTAGCCGCCTCTGTTCCACTTGACTCATTTTATCTTCTCCTCGTACAAACGCCGTCATACAAATCTCTGTTTGATGTACCTTATACTATCGAAATTGACTCGACGTTAACTGACTCACTCATAATAAGACTGGAGGTACTCTGTGGCAGCTATTCACAAAATCCAAAGCCACAGACGAAAATTTCCTTTATCCAGGATACTTTATTTGTATGGTATTCTCATATCATGCCGTACAATAATATATTTTCCAATAATTCCTCAGATAAGAATATTGAGAGAACAATTTCTACATCTCCTCTCCCCGAATATTACAACGTACAGTTCGTTCACATTTATAAATCTCCCGAAAAAGTATTCACATTTCATTCGAGATATTATCAATAATGTGACTTCTCAACCAACAAATACCGTAAACAACTTTTCACTCATCATCTTCGACGGGGAATGTAACTTCTGCAACCGCTCGGTACAGTTTATCATCAAGAGAGACAGAGAAGAAAAATTCAAATTTGCATCATCCCAATCTCCGGCAGGCAAACAGATATTAACACAATTCAATTTGCAACCGGAAACAATTGATACCGTTGTTTTAATTCAAGATGGAAAGTCCTATACAAAATCAGATGCTGCAATCAATATCGCTCAAGAGCTGCCCGGCTTCTGGAAATTTTTTTCCGTAGTAAAAATAATCCCCCGCCCGATACGAGATTATTTCTATACTATTATCGCCCACAACCGCTATGCCTTGTTTGGGAAACGGGATACATGCGATATTATGGACGAGGAACAAAAGAAAAGGTTTATTGTTGATTGATGTTGTTTAGGAATTGTTATCGCAATGTACTACCGTGAACACGGCAAACCTCATTTTCACGCTACCTATGGTGAATATGAAATAACTGTAGAAATTGATACTGGCAATGTTACAGGTGAATTTCCCAAACGAGCGCTGAATCATGTGCTCGAATGGAATAACCTACACAAATCAGAGCTCCTTGCTAATTGGGAAAAACTAAAAACTCGAAATCAACCTAGTAAAATTCAACCTTTGGAATAACATTATGACCCCACGATTAATCGAAGCGACCTACCTCCACGATTATACACTTATGTTGAAATTTCAAGATGGTTCAGAAGGTGAGATTGATTTAAGAGATGAGCTATGGGGAGAAATGTTTGAACCATTAAAAGACATCAATTTATTCAAAAAGTTTCATGTTGATTCAGAAATTCATACTATCGTTTGGGAAAACGGTGCAGATTTAGCGCCTGAGTTTTTATATGAAAATCTGAAGGTAATTGCATAGCGATGAACTCTTTTAAGGTAAATAAAGTGATTAAAAATGGCTGATCCAATAAACAAAATAGTCCTTCTTGCCAACAATTTTGAAGAATTAAAAAAGATTCCGTTTCTAAAAGAAATTCTACAATTGTGCTATATAATAAATACACTTAGGTCATCTCAGAGATTCTTGCTTCAAACAAATAAATACTATGAAAGCCCGATAAGAAATCGTGATACACTTTTTGGTCTCCTGATAACAGTTTCTTTTCTTTATGAAGGAACGGAGACTGCCTCCAGAATTCTTAGGAAACTAGTATCTTCTTTACCCAACGAAATACATAACGACATTACTTGGGTCATAAAACAAAAGAATGAACATGATTCATTCTTTAATAACACTCTTTTTAAAATTCGTACGATAGTATTTCACTTCGGACTAAAAATTGAAGATACTGAGTTAAAAAATAGTATAGCACAATATCCGCCTATTTTTGCAGAGGGTTCATCTACAATAACCGTAGATATGTCATTTTCGCTCGCTGATAATGTAATCACGCGGATATTATCCGCATACGTACAGTCAACCGATACACCAGAGGAAAAAGTAATTGATCTTGTTAAGCAATTATCCCAGTACAATGAAAAGTTATGTAGAGTAATTGATAATGTTATAGGATCACTCATTTGTAATTATGCTGAAGCGTGACCTTACAACTTCAAGATTGCGCCCAATAATAATCATCAGTTATAAAACATCCCCCCTCTATCCCTCCGTACCCCTGCTTTTCTCCCCATCTCTCTAAAAATCTCTACTCCAAAGTCTCAACTTTCTCAATCACATATCCCACATCTCACATCCATCACTCACCGCTACTTAAACCAAATCCACCACACTAAAATAAACACCGGTATTAAAATCGGCAATGAATACTTAACGAAGTACCCAAAAAAGCTGGGGCATTCCGCGTTCGCTTGCTCTGCGATAGATTTTACCATGAAATTCGGTCCGTTGCCGATATACGTTACAGCCCCGAAAAACACTGCCGCGATGGAGATTGCTTTTAAATAAATATTATGGTTGCCGATTAAGTAGCAAACCTGTATGTCGCTTAACGGTACGTTACCCGTTGCCACTAGATCGCCATGATATTTCGTCAACACTGCAAATGTATTTTTTATTTCTTCCGAGTGCGCTCCGTTTATTGTAGCAATATCAGCGCCGTGCGTTGAGACCAAATGCTGCACCTGACTGATAATCTCCGCATCAACAAACAGTCCGATGGACGCGCTGAGAAAATTTAAGTACGTCGGGGCATTATCGAGAACGCTGGAGAGAATCCCTGTCCCCCAATAAAATTGACCGGCACTTGTGATGCCGATTTTTGCCGCATTCATTTCAAGCCAATCTAACGCCGGGACCATTGTCGCGAATATCCCCAAAAACAAAAATGCCACTTCTTTAATCGGGTGAAAATTGAAATCATTTCTCCGGTGAATATCAGGCTTTGTAAAATAGTACGAGCCTGTCGCTGCAATAACCATGAGCGCTTCCCGCAGGAATAGCGGCTTCTGAATGAAGACCGCAACAAGAATAACAGCCAGAAAGAAAATATTCGGCAGCCCGTAGATATATGTCTCCTCATCAAATTCATCCGGGTGAAGCTTCACTTCTCGCTCATATCTATGGAAAGAAATTTTATCTACGATGTAAAAAATAAGTATCACCGCCATCGAAGCGAACAACCAGATATGCCAAACATTCGCAAGCACCCAGAAGAACGGAACGCCTTTCAAATAACCGAGAAACAACGGCGGGTCGCCAATCGGGGTGAGCGCGCCTCCCATGTTACTAACAAGAAAAATAAAGAAAATAACATGAAATCCGCGCAAGCGGTACCTGTTAACGCGAAGAAACGGACGAATTAAAATCATGGAAGCGCCGGTAGTGCCAAGCACGTTGGAAATAAGCGCGCCGATGCCGAGAAACGCTACGTTTTTTATCGGTGTAGATTTTCCCCGCACGCGAATATGGATCCCCCCCGCCACAACAAACAACGAACCGATAAGAATGATAAAGCTAAGATACTCAATGCCGCTGTGCACCATTCTTCCGCCATTCCCCAAACCGATAAGGTAATAGAGAATAGTTACTATCCCCAGGGCAATGGAAACGAAAGGATAATTTTTCTCCCACCAATGCTTGTTGATAAACGGCATTACTGCTATTGCCAGCAGCAGCAGCACAAAGGGCGTTATCATCCAGGGATTGACCGGAACTAGAGTCGCTTCTTCTCCCGCAAATGCAGGAATGGAAGAAGTGAGCAGTAACAAGAGAAAAGAAAATAAATAGAACATCACACTGTTTAGTCGTAGCATCAAATCTTTAAAAAAATAAATTTGAACATAATACGACTAAAAACTGAAGTTGCAAAATGAGGGTTGTCTCAGAAGTACGATTTTGTCATTCCTGCGCCCGTCTGCCGCAGGCATGGGAATCAGGTAAACGACTCGTAGAGAATCCAATAATTTTTTCGGCATCTACAGATAATGTTTGGGTACCCGCCTTTTCCGAAGGAATGCCCTTGGCACGCGTGTATGACAACACAACTCTTGTATCAGCCTCCAAAGATGTGTGTATCAACTTAAAAATGAAATGGTTGCATTACTCGCAGCCCACGACTTAAGTCGTGGGCTGCCAACAATATTTGTATTCACAGGGTGCGTATGTTTTTTTCATGTTGCATACGCAACCTCACTTCTGTGTTACTGAAGGCAAAATATTTTTCTGCACCAACGAAATTACATGCTTCGTTGCCGAAGCAGATTGCTTCAGAAACGTTGAGGGGTAAACTCCAATCCATACAATAAACACAAGCACAGGAACAAGTGTTGCAAGTTCTCTCCACGAGAGGTCAGTTAAGCCCTCATTATGAGAATTTGTAATTTTCCCGAATGCTACGCGCTGATACATCCATAATAAATAGACTGCGGCAAAAATAACTCCGGTCGCCCCGAAAATTGCAAACCACTTGCTCATATAGGGGGAAGCAAACGAGCCGAGTAAAATTAAAAATTCACCGATAAACCCATTCAATCCGGGCAAGCCTATCGAAGATAACGAGACGATGAAAAGCACCGTTGCAAATACCGGCATTACTTTCGCTATGCCCCCAAATTGTGCAATCTCCCGTGTATGCCGTCGGTCATAAATCATACCGACAAGCAAGAAGAGCGCTCCGGTTGAAAGCCCGTGATTTACCATTTGAATGATGCTTCCCTGGATTCCCTCTTCCGTCAAAGCGCATATCCCCAGCACGACGAATCCTAAATGGCTGACGGAG
>SCUC01000295.1 GCA_004322375.1 Bacteroidota bacterium | reverse complement strand
AATTCAATCTTCTGTAACTTCGCTCCTGTTCCGGCAATTCGTAATTCCACAATAGAGAACAGTTGTTCCACAACATCGGGATACTCGCCGAAACGGTCGTTCAGCTCGTCTCTCATCTCCTGCAATTCTTGCGCTGTCGTTGTTTTTGTAAGCCTCCTGTAAAAATCGAGCCGCTCCACGGCAGACTCGATATAAAAATCCGGAATATACGCGTCAATATCCGTTTCCACCACTGTTTGTGTGCCGGAGCTTGAACGCCCGACGCTTCCCTGCGCTGTCTCTTTGAACAGCTCGTTGAACTCCTCCTGCTTAAGTTCTTCAACTGCCTGACGAAGAATTTGCTCGTACATTTCAAATCCCATGTCTGCGACAAACCCTGATTGCTCTGCACCGAGCAAATTTCCTGCGCCGCGGATTTCCAAATCGCGCATCGAAAGATTGAAACCGGAGCCAAGCTCTGTAAACTCGCCTATTGCCTGCAGTCTGCGGAGCGTTGGCTTGGGAAGCGCGCTCAAGGGAGGCGTGAGCAGATATGCGTATGCCTGCACGTTGGATCTGCCCACGCGCCCGCGAAGCTGGTGGAGTTCTGCCATCCCGAACCTGTCGGCGCGGTTGATAATGATGGTGTTCACACTCGGAATATCTAATCCCGACTCGATAATTTTTGTGCAAACAAGAACGTCGTATTTCTTTTCAAGAAAATCAAGCATGGTTTGTTCAAGCTCATGCCCCTGCATTTGCCCGTGAGCGACATGCACTTTCGCTTCCGGTGTTTTGGAACGAACCATCTCTGCTATGGATTCGATATTCTCTACTCGGTCATGAACGACATACACCTGTCCGCCTCGATGCAATTCATGAACAATCGCTTCCCGGATGATTTGCCAGTGAGCGTTGCGTCCGTCAGTTCCGGCGGGAATAATTTCCGTTTGTATCGGCAGGCGGTTGCGCGGAGGCGTTGCAATGATTGACAAATCTCTTGCTCCAAGCAAAGAAAACTGAAGCGTGCGCGGGATAGGAGTTGCCGTAAGAGCGAGCGTATCAACCGAAGCTCGGAATTGCCGCAGCTTTTCTTTCGCAGTTACCCCAAAACGGTGTTCCTCATCAATAATAAGCAATCCCAAATCTTTAAACCCGATATCTTTTGAAAGAATACGGTGTGTTCCAATAATAATGTCAACCTTCCCCTGCTTTATCCCCTCTACAATTGTTTTCTGTTCTTTCGTCGTTTTGAAACGCGTAAGATGTTCTACCCGCACAGCATACTTCGAAAGCCTGTCCAAAAATGTATTGTAGTGCTGCATCGCCAGGATTGTCGTTGGTACAAGAACGGCAGCCTGTTTCCCTTCGCTCACAGCTTTGAATGCCGCCCGTATCGCCACTTCCGTCTTTCCGAATCCCACGTCGCCGCAAACAAGCCTGTCCATCGGTGAGGCGCTTTCCATATCTCCCTTTACTTCAAGCGTCGCGCGCGCCTGATCGGGAGTATCTTCGTACATAAACGACGCCTCCATCTCCTTCTGCCAGTGAGAATCCGTATTGAACGCATACCCTTCCTCCAGCTTCCGCTTTGCATACAGCTTGATAAGGTCGCGGGCAATATCTTTAATGCGTTTTTTTGCCCTGGAAGTTATTTTTTCCCATTCTCCCGAACCCAGCCTGTTGAGCTTTGGGACGTAGCCCTCTTTCGATGAATATTTTTGAACCCGGTTGAGCGTCTGGAGATTAACATATAAAATGCCCCCTTCATCGTATTCAAGCTTCATCACCTCCTGCTCGACTCCGGCAACGGTAATTTTTTGCAACCGCGTGAACATTCCTACTCCCCTGTCGGTATGTACGACATAATCCCCCGGCTTGAGCTGCTGCAGTTCCTTTTGCGAGAACCCTTTGAAGCGTTTTCGTTTCGCTGTTCCTCGCCTCTTCAACCGTCCGAAAAGCTCATGCTCAGTTAGAACTGCAAGCTTCGCGGGAGGAAATATGAAGCCGGAGTGAATCGTCCCTGTCGTTAGTTTATAATTTATTGTGGACGGTTTGTAGTTTTCAATTTCTCGTATGGTATCTGTTGTTTCTGGTTTCAAGTTTTTGGTTTCAGGTAAATCACCGGAAACAGGAAACTGAAAACTGGAAACAGGTTCAGGCTTCGTGATCGCCTCCTCGATTAGCTCGTTCAATCTCTCCGCTTCCCGCTTCGTATCACATGCTAACGTAACTGAAATATTATTCGAAGAAAGCTTCTTGATTGTATCTATAAGAAGATTCACGCTTCCGTTGAATGAAGGCTGAGAAGTAGATTCAAAATTTACCGAAATGTTTGAATTCCAATTTCCGATTTCTGATTTTCCGGCTTCCAGGAAAAAATGGAGAATACGGGAGAAATTTTCTGTGTATGAAATAATTTCATCATACGTAAAGAGGTTTGCGATGCCTTCATTCTGCATCTCATCAAATTCTCTTTTAATGAATTCCGGTTCATCCAGCAAAACGAGAGCATCGTTGTGGAGATAATCGAACAACGACGATGAAAATAACGAAGAACTATTCTCTGACTCACCCTCTTCGCTGCTGCTTCCCTCCATTAACGATGGGATGATGCTCGCTTTCTCAATTTTTTTTATTGAACGCTGCGAAAGGGGGTCGAACTCGCGGATAGATTCGACGGAGTTTCCCCAGAACTCAAACCGGAGAGGGTTTTCACCTGTATAGGAGAACACGTCGAGGATGCCGCCCCGTACCGCAAAATCGCCATAGCTTTCAATAAAATCCTGTTTCACAAAACCGAGAGCGGTAAGCCGCTCAATCAATTGTTGAAAATTATACTCCATCCCCACTTCCAGCTCAACTGATGACTGAGCTAATTTCTCCGGTGCGGGCGTTTTCTGCGCGATGGCTTGAGGCGACGCTATGATGATCCCGTGAAAACCTTTCGCCAGCGCCTGCAGTGTTTCGATTTGCGAAATCGGGGAGCTGAGGTCGAGCGCAGCCGCGTCGTGCATAGGGCGTTCTCCAAAAAAGAAGACCGAATTCTCTCCTGTAAGCGTCGCGCAATCGTCTCGAAGTTGTTCCGCTTTATCTCTATCAGCCGCAATGACAACAATTTGTCGAGGACGCTTCTCGACCAGCCCGGCTACAATAAATCCGAGAAGAGAGCCTGCCGCTTTATGAAAAGCCAATGACTCCCCCGCTCGGAGGGCGTTCACCCTTTCAGCAAGCTCGATAAACGGCGCTGATTGGTATATTAACTTTTGGATTGTTTGTAATTCTCTCATGGTTGATTAAGTGCCACGCACTTTAATATTAAGAAACTATACTCATCGTGTATTTGCTTTCAATCTTGGTAGAATAAGTGCGTGGCACTTCCATTCTTTCACGACAAAACACACCACCCCCTTCTCTCCCGAGTGTATCGGCAAAGTAAGGGGTGAACTAAAATACGGAAAGATTAAGGAATGACAAAAAGAAAGTGCCACGCACTTTAACATTAAGTAGAATACGTGCGCGGCACTTTTGCTTTGAAAGCAACATCAAATAGTAATTTCTAAACCCCGCTGCTGAATCTCGGAGAGAAAACCGCTTTCATCGGAACTTCCTATAAAGAGTAGTGGTTCAATACGCTCATCTATTTGCCTTCTCAGTTTCCAGAGTAACGGCGTATAAGTAAAATAATCACCGGAAACGTTCTTCACTATTACGGCAACGTCAATATCACTTTCCGGTTTCGGACTGCCATTAACATACGAACCGTATAAAAACACCCGTTCCACCTCAAAATGATTTTTGAGCAAGCGAATATATTGTTTGACAATTTCTATAACTTCGTTTTTATCCATTGCTGCAATAGCGCTGTTTGTTCTATAAGTTCGTGGCATTTTTGTTCATTGAGACTTTGCAATACCTTTTCTTTATGTGAAGGATATCTTGCTTCTATATTGAGAGGCTCCAACACATCGAGAAAGCTTTTCTGTGCTTCTGATAATTGCTCTAGGAGTGATGATTTCTTAGCAAGATATGCAAGACTATGGCTGTATGGCGCTGTATCCTGAAATAATGAATTATAATATGCCTTAAAAATTTTTTCAATAGTTTGATGGCACATAAAACCGACATAAAGGTATCTCTTGCTCGACAGCATTGCTTTTGCCGTCTCTAAATCATAATCTGATAATTCAACCCAATATTTGACTTTGTCTATCATTATGTTTCTCTCATTCAAGATAAGAAAACTAATAACATTGTGAAAATACCCCACACTTGTAATCCAATGTGTTATACTTCTTTTATTCTTCTTAACCGCTTCACCTCTCCTCTTCGTTTCTTTGTTTCTAACCGCCTTTCTTTCACTGCCTTAGGGATCTTCGTCTTCATGCGCTTCTTCCTCACCTTCAACGCATGGCTCATGAGCTCGATAAATCGTTCGACTGCTGCTTCACGGTTTTTGCTCTGGCTGCGTGATTCCTGCGAGACTATTCTCAACACGCCTTCCGAGTCAATTCTATTCTCTAACTTTTTGAGGATTCGTTCTTTTTGCTCATCGGTAAGACTTGGAGAATGGAGAACATCAAACAGCAGCTCAACTTTAGTTTCGACCTTGTTGACATTTTGCCCTCCGTGTCCGCCGCTTCGCGCAAAACGGAAGGAAAGCTCGGAACGAGGGACGGAAACATGAGTAGTTATTGCAAGATCTTTATCCATACTGCTATAACATACAAAATTTTTTAGATTTCACCCGCCTGAGAAACAACAAAAAGCCCCAACCGGTGCAGTTGAGGCTTGATTCTTCTCTTATCTACCTATCTTACTTAGCGATAACCATCTTCTTCGTCTCAGAATACTCCCCCACCTGCAGCCGATAATAATACACCCCGCTCGGGACACCGCTTGCTTCCCACGTTTGAGACTTGAAACCTGAAACTTGAAACCCGTCAACCAGCGTAGCAATTTCTCTCCCCAACACATCAAATACTTTTAAACTGACATACTGGCTACCGAGCACTGAATACTGAATAACCGTTGTCGGATTGAACGGATTCGGATAGTTTTGAGAAAGGGAGAAGGTAGTTGGGCTGTAATCTTCATCTTTAACATCGGTAATAAGTTGTTGCCAAGTGTAAGTTTCTCTTGAACTATTCACCCACGTACTACCGTTCCAAGCCTGACTTAAAGATTCAGTCTCGTTTCTATTAACATCGTAGGTGTAAGTATATTTACCGGAATTCACCCACGCGCTTCCGTTCCAATACTCAATTAGTTCCTCTGTCTCGTTTCCATTACTATCGTAAGTGTAAGCACCTCTGAAGGTATTCACCCAAATACTGTCGTTCCATCTCTGACTTAAAGACTCTATTTTGTTTCCATTACCATTGTAGGTGTAAATTGCTCTATTGGGATTCACCCACGTACTACCGTTCCAAGCCTGACTTAAAGATTCAGTCTCGTTTCCATTAACATCGTAGGTGTACGTAATATTAAAACTATTCTCCCATATGCCGCCAAACCAAGTCTGTCCTAAATACTCTGTTCTCCTTCTATAACCATCATAGGTGTACGTAATTCTATAATTATTCACCCAGCTGCCAATCCAAGTTTGACCCAAAAACTCTGTCACGTTTCCATTACTATCATAGGTGGAAGTTCCTCTATAGGAATTCAGCCACGAACTACCATTCCAACTCTGACTTAAATACTCTGTCTCGTTTCCATTACCATCATAGGTGTAATTAAATTTACGCAAAATCACCCATGCATTTACCAGTGTATCCCATTTCTCAGAAAGAGATGAGACCTTAACTGCTATTGTATC
>SCUC01000294.1 GCA_004322375.1 Bacteroidota bacterium | reverse complement strand
GCGATTCAGATGTTTCCATATTGTTCAACTCTATCCGCCGGGAAGAAAAAGCATCCAGCTTTCCTAGTATATCATCGCCCTGCACAATTCCTATCTTCAACCCATTGAATCCTTTTTTTGAAGCCCACTTAAAAATTGCATCGCGACATCCCTCAGGATTTACTCCACCGCCATTTGTTATTATTTTGATATTTTTTTCTATACACTTCGGTAAAATGTGCTCAATAATTGTCACAAGGTCTTTGGCATAACCGAGCTCGGGATTGCGGTGTTTTTGTTTTTGCATAATGGACATCGTAACCTCTGCCAGGAAATCCATCATAAGATAATCTATCTGACCTTTTGAAACCTGGTCATATGGCGCTGATTGCAAATCACCCCAAAAGCCTTGACCCGAGGCGATACGGATTTTATTTTTCAATATAGTTCTGTCTCTCTAAAGAATTGCATAATAATTCCCAGCCTGCTTAGATCACTACTGCTTTGTAACCGTAACAGAGTATTCCGGCTTTACCGTCTTCCTGAATTTTTCTGAATGTCAATCTCACTTTTTTGCCAACTGTAAGTTCTTCGGGTTCCACATCGGCTATCTGCGCGGTCAGTTTCACGCCGTTTTCCAGTTCAATAATTCCGATGGCAAACGGAGTCTCTTTAGAAAACTTATCAGAAGCCACACGAATAATCGTGAACGTTTGGAGCGTTCCAACATCACTCAACGTAACCTTCTCGAATGTTTTCGCTTTGCATTTCGCGCAAACGATGCGCGGCGGAAAGCTAATTTCTCCGCAAGAAGAACACTTTGCCGCTTCAAGTCTGTACCGTTGCGGAATTTCTCGATGATATCTTGCTGTAATCATTTTGACTCCAATATATGAATAACACAACTTGCGCCGCTCCCACCCATGTTCTGAGCCATGCCAACATGCGCATTGTTTACCTGACGGGAACCGGATGTTCCATTTAGCTGCTCATAGATTTCGATAATCTGGGCGATACCGGTAGCGCCGACCGGATGCCCTTTCGATTTCAATCCCCCGCTGGTGTTGATAGGTATTCGATTACATTCGATGGAAGTCCAGCCGTTGGCAACCGCCTCTCCCCCCTTTCCTTTTTCAAAGAAACCCAGGTCCTCTGAGACAACTATTTCTGCTATGGTAAAACAGTCATGCACTTCGACAAAATTGATGTCGGACGGTTTTTTGTCCGCCATACGATACGCTTTCTGAGCTGCGTTCACTACCGAGCCAAGAGTCGTGAAACTCTTTCTGTTATGTAAGGCGATAGTATCCGAGGCTTGTGCTGACGAAAGCACGCGAACCGGGTTCTTCCCCAATTTTTTTGCGACATCAAGTGAAGCCACAATGACTGCGGCGCCGCCATCACTCACAGGAGAGCAATCCAGCAATCGCAGGGGATCGGCAACTAACGTAGAGTTCATCACTTGTTCGGCTGATACCTCGCTCCGGAATTGAGCATTCGGATTTTTTGCGCCGTTACGATGATTTTTTACTGCAACGGCGGCAAGCTGCTCGCGTGTTGTGCCAAACTGATGCATGTGCGCTTGCGCGATCATCGCGTACAATCCGGGGAATGTAACACCATGATACACCTCATATTCCTGATCGGCAGCAGTTGCAAGCGCTTCAGTAACATCAGCACCGTCAGTCATTTTTTCTACTCCTCCTGCTAAGACAATATCACTCATCCCTGAAGCAACTTCTAAGAATGCTTGCCGAAATGCAACCCCGCCTGAGGCACATGCCGATTCTACATGCGTTGCCGGGATAGGATTCATTCCCAGGTAATCTGCCATAACAGCGCCAAGGTGTTCCTGCCCGACAAAAATTCCCGACGAC
>SCUC01000032.1 GCA_004322375.1 Bacteroidota bacterium | reverse complement strand
GCCGTTATGCCCACAATCGTTAATGAAATTAGTTGCTGCCAATCCATACTTCAATGCAAAATTAAAAATGCAAAATGTAAAAAAAATCTAAGTAGAACATTAAGTAATCCAAAGTAATCCAACGCGATAGACGATAAAGGTGACGATGTATGCCAATGCGGTCATAAAGCCGAACTGGAGCATTGCCCATTTCCAGCTTCCTGCTTCGCGACGGACTACGGCAACCGTTGCCATACATTGCATGGCAAGAACGTAATAGACCATGATGCAAATTGCCGTTAGGGTTGTGAAGACAGGTTCCCCGCTTATTGGATTGATATCCCCCTGCATCCGGGAATGAAGCGACAGGCTTCCGTTTTCGTCGTCGGGATTCTGGACATTGTATAACGTTCCCATTGTGCCGACGAATACTTCGCGCTGTAAAAGCGAGGTAACAATTCCCACGCCGATTTTCCAATCGAACCCGAGAGGTCGAATGAGAGGCTCAATCACATGCCCTGCCTGACCAGCAAAGCTTTGTTCTAAATGTTCAGACCGGGAAACGTTTTCATGCTTCGGGTATGTCGCGAGAAACCAGAGGATGATAGAAACGCCAAGAATAATCGTTCCCGCCCGTTTAAGGAAATGCCAGGAGCGTTCCCATGTTTGAATGAGAATATTTTTTATTGATGGAATTTTGTACTGGGGCAATTCCATAATGAACGCGGGAGGAGGGCTTTTCAGTAATGTTTTTTTGAAGAGCCATGCCATACCGAGCGCAGCGAAAAGTCCGAGCAGGTACATTGAAACTAACGTCAAGCCCGGAAGAGAAAATATTCCCAGGATAGTTTTCTTGGGGATGAACGCTGCAATCATTAACGTATATACGGGAAGTCGCGCGCTGCAGCTCATCAGAGGTGCGACGAGAATTGTCACCAGCCTGTCGTTTTTATTTTCGATTGTCCGCGTAGCCATGATGCCGGGAATAGCGCAGGCATAGGAGGTCATCAGGGGAATGAATGATTTGCCATGCAACCCGACTTTGCTCATCAACCTATCCATGATAAATGCGGCGCGAGCCATGTAGCCGGTATCTTCAAGGAGTCCGATAAAAAGAAAGAGCAGCACGATTTGCGGTAAAAACGTAACTACTGCCCCGACTCCTCCAAGAGCTCCATTGACGAATAAATCTTGTAAATCTCCGGCAGGTAGTATTGTCGAAACTTGAGCGCCAAGCCAATCAATTCCATTTCCAATCCATTCCATCGGCGTATTCGCCCAGGTAAAGATAGACTGGAACATCAACATCATTGCGGCGAGGAATAGTAGGAAGCCCCAAACCTTATGTGTAAGGATTTTGTCAACCGTATCGCTGAGCTTATTCGTGCGCTGAGAATCTCTGGTAACCGCCTCTTTGCAAATTCTCTGTATCCACTCGTAGCGCGACTCGACAAAGACAAGCTGGGTATCGAATCCTAACCCGCCAAGCCTCTGGTGGTCCTGCTTAACATGTGCGATGATTTCAGGTGCGAACCGGTCTTCGTGCTCGTGAAGGGCAAGAGGTGAAGTCAACAGGGTGATAGCTTCATGAAAAGCCAGCGCCTCATTAAATTTATGCGTTTGCTGCAACATGCTTTTCAGCTCATCGCACTCTTCCTGCACAACGGGCGGGAGGCGCCATTGCCTGGATTTAGACGAGATTTCAGTTTTTTGGGCTATTGCCTGTTTCAGCACATCAATCCCGATTCCCTTGCTTGCAACAGTCGGAACAACGGGAACGCCGAGGCTTTTCGAAAGCTTGCTTGCGTCAATGTTCGTCCCCTGTTTCTCGGCTATATCCATCATGTTCAAGGCGATAACAACAGGGAAATGATAATCTATGATTTGGGTTACGAGATAAAGGTTGCGTTCGATGTTGCTGGCATCAACAACGCAAATAACAATTTCAGGTAAGAATGAGCCGTCAACTTTTTGAAGAAGCACGTCGGTCGCGATTCGTTCATCGGGAGAATTGGCGGTGAGACTGTACGTTCCCGGAAGATCAAGAAGCAGGGCTTCGCTTCCATCGGGTAGCGAGAGGATTCCTTCTTTTTTTTCGATTGTAACGCCGGGATAGTTTGCAACTTTTTGACGCAAACCGGTAAGTGCGTTAAACAAGGTGGTTTTACCGGCGTTGGGATTGCCGATAATTGCAATGTTGCGAAGAACAGTTTCTGTAGAGAGAGGCATGATGGTGGTTGAGCGTATGATGATGCTCAGGTAATGCCCGTTTAATTAAACGGAACGATAAAGATGCCTTTTGCGATATGTTCATTGAGACCAAAGCGCGTATTGCACACTTCACAAATCAGGTGCGACTCCGAGTTGCTCATGCACCGGATGATTGCGTTTTCATAAAAGCCAAGCTCGCGCAGGCGATGGCAAATTTCCGGTGTAGATTGTAAGTCGTAGATACGAAAATATTTCCCGACGGGAGCTTCAGTCAATGTAGTTGCACTCATAAAGAACCTATTATTTTTTCTGACATTTGGAACACGTTCCAAAAATTTGAAGTGATGAATTTGCAAATCGAAACCCATGCTGCTTGCAAACTTTCGTTTGGATGTTGTCTAATTCAGGACTGACAAATTCAAGTATCTCACCGCAGTTCAGGCAGATTAAGTGATCGTGGCGCGGACGTCCGAATGCTTTTTCGTATCGCGACGTGGTATCGCCGAAACGATATTTTGAAATTAACCCGCACTGGACAAGCAAATCAAGGGTGTTGTAAACGGTTGCCCGCGATGCTTTAATCCCTTTTTCGCGGACGACGGAGTAGAAATTTTCAGCGTCGAAGTGCCCGTTGGAAGTCATAATTTCGTCGAGCAAATCGAGCCGTTCCGGCGTTACACGAAGCTTTTGGCTTTGGAGAAAACTTATAAATGTTTCTTTAGCAGTGGAATTATCCACCTTAATTATCCTTATTTAGACTTAATCTAAATATAGACAAACTCCGTGCTAAAAACAAATGTTGCAAAAACAGGTTAAAAAGGGTACATTGGCGGGTTGAATTTTTCACTTGTGATTATTGGGTTTATAGTCATTCTTAATGTTGAGAAGGGTTTTATGATAGATTTAAGGAAGCAGGTAGCGCTAGTAACAGGCGGCTCGCGTGGAATTGGCGCGGCTGCCGCAATATTATTAGCAAAAGCCGGGGCAGATGTTGCTCTAACATATCAGCGCGATGAACATTCAGCCGGCAATATTGCTAAAGCAATAAAAAAGTTGAAACGGAATTGTCTTCTTCTACAGGGAAGCATTGAACGCTCTGACGATTGCAAACGATTTGCTGCAGAGACAAAAAGGAGATTCAAGCGGATTGATATTCTTGTCAACTCTGCCGGCATTTGGGAATACGGAGAAATCGGAACAATGAATGTGAACGATTGGCTGCGAACGATTGACATTAATCTTACCGGCACATTCAATATGTGCAATGCTGTTGTCCCGATAATGAAAAAACAACAGTATGGCAGAATCATTACCGTATCAAGCACGGCAGGACAGCGAGGCGAGGCGTTTCATTCCCAGTACGCCGCATCGAAAGGGGGAGTGATTGCATTTACAAAATCCATCGCGGTGGAGTTGATTCGCTCAGGTGTTTGGGTCAATTGCGTCGCGCCCGGCTGGGTTGATACCGATATGGCAGCTCCTGTATTTAAGAATGTAAAACGGAAGAAAGAAATCGTTGCAACGATTCCCCGCGGTAAAGTTGCATCTCCGATTGAAATTGCAGGACCAATTGTATTTTTAGCCTCCGAACTGGCAAATCACATTGTTGGTGAAGTGATTAATGTGAATGGGGGGAGCGTGCTGTGCGGGTGAGGGGTGTGAGCAGGCGGAG
>SCUC01000293.1 GCA_004322375.1 Bacteroidota bacterium | reverse complement strand
CAGCATAAGCAGGAGGAAGAACGTCAGGCGGAGGAATCCCGGAAGCGCATCGAGACGATACAAACGGAAACGGCAAAGGCGTTAAACGAAGCGGAGAAACAACGCGAGCTTGCAAAAGCGACGAGCGCGCAGGAGCGGGTTGCCATCGAGGAGCGCTACGCGATACAAGAGATTGACCTGCAGGAGACGGTCGCAAAATCATACGCGGAGAGCGAGGAAGAAAAGACCGCGCTGACCGATAAGTACAACGCAATACGGCAGCAGATACGGGCGCAATCGAGCGTGAACTTTATCGAGGCGGAGAAGCGGGACGTAGAGGCGGCAAAGCAAAGTCAGGAGGCGCAGCGCAGGGAATGGATTGAGACGCACGAAGTCGCACTAGGCGTACTCCGGGGCGTCACAGATGGTTTTATCCAGGCAACACGTGAAATGCTTCTGAGCGACCGCGAGGCTAAGCGAATTTCCGTAGCTCAGATGGAAAATAATTTTGAACTCTACAAAATTGACATTGAGAAAAGAAAGGATGAGCTACAGAAGCAGCTCAATCAAGGGGAAATAGATAGGCGTGAATATGAACTGCGCATACGTGAGATAAGTTTAGAATCGCAGCAACGCGAGAAGGAACTGGATGACGCTAAACGCGGGTGGGTTGCGGAGACGTTAGGATTTATTGAGAATGCAACAATCCAGGCTCTTACGAATATTGCAGCGAAGGAAATAGAGAACGCTGCAATTTCAATAGGGCTTGAAGGAACAAAGCAAGCCGCGAACATTGCAACAATGCAGACAAGCGCGGCAGCAGGAACGACAAAAGCAGCAGAATCGGCGGCGGCAATTCCTTTTCCAGCGAACCTCATCGCCATTGGCGCCGCCATCGCTGCTTCTATGATTCTCTTTGCCGGCATCCGCGAGGCGTTCGGCTTCGAGCAGGGAGGGCGGTTACGCAAAGGAGACGTTGGCTTTATCGAGGGCTACCATGACGAGATTATCGCTCCGGAGCGGACGTTCAGGGACATCATGTACCGCGAGTTCATTCCCCGGCAGGTGGTTGAATCGGGCGGAGGAGGGTTGGCTTCGACAAAAAACCTTGAGAAGAAAATAACACAGCTTACACGTTCGCTGGACAAAATGCCAAGTCGTGTTATTGTCGAACAAAAAGGGGATGACTTTTATGGAGTGTGGGAGAACTCCAGCTTAGAGCTTCAGAAGAGGTTTATGTGACGGTTTATACTTTCGCTGCCGGCAATGTCGCTTCGGGGTCGCTTCAGATGATAATCGAAAATTACTCGCGTGATGTGACAGATGAGAACTTAGATTTTCTTCTAATAAACCTTGAGACGGATAGAAACATCGAGGAGAATGCAAACGTTCTTCAAGTCACTAAGGCGACTTTCAAGGCGTGGAATACAGGCGGTGAGTTTTCAGCAAAGGCTTTGTACTCGACATCATCAGTAGTTGATGCGAGGGTTTGGGTTAAATTAAACTCAGGAGATGTGTTCTATGGTAATATTGATCCGTTCTCAGTGCGATATAGTAATCAGGGAAGAGTGGTCGAGTTTACCACTTATTCCCTGATTGATGAGCTTGGCAACGTTACGGTGGATAATGTCCGGGATTACATTAAGGGAACGTTGATACTCGGAAGAACACAGCAGGCGTACAGCACGGGAGCTACACAAATTATCTACAATGCAACACTCGGGGCGAGGTGGTTTATTCCGGTGGGAGAGATAATACGTTTTGGGGTTGATGCAACTGAATATACAGTAACTGCGGTTGACGGACGCGAATTAACTATTTCCCCGGCATTGAGCGCTAACGTTGCCGATGACACTGAAATTTATTCGAGAGATTTGAGGTTTGCTATTGCCTCGGTACAATACCTTAAAATTGCTGACTTAATAAAAACATTATACAGACTCGGTGGATTTTATGACAGCAGTACATCTCTCTCCCGTTTACGGTTTTACCGGGATGCAACAAACTATCACAACGATGTAGGTAACCTGGCAATAATATACACGGAGACGGATGGTTTCTTTGATAGTGCGAGTGATAAATCATTTTACGGATTGTACGCTGGTAAGGATGAAGCGCTCGGCATACTCAAAGGGCTATGCCATAGCTTCGCGTTGTTTGCCGACCATCAACTTGGTAACGAACATGGGACGCTTGTATTACAACATCGCAACGGGCATCCCTACAAAATTACCATCGCTGATAACATAGAGAGTGAGACTACTTTCGATTGGAAAAATATCTATAACGAGTTTGTGGTTACGTACCCGGTTGATGCTCAGGACGCCCCCACGCCATGGACCCCGCTTCATAGGACTCTCAGGAAAAAATTTACAGCATACAATATCTTTGCGCTTGAGTCGGGGAACTTCCGTCTCCTTATCTATTACAACACTGCAATTTATGAAATTGACCGAGTCAATTATCAGGACACAACTGGGAGCTGGCAGGGAGGCGAACAGCGCGGTGTATCTCAACCCGAACGAGCCGTTACAAAATTGTATATGGATTTGTTTAGGTACGAAAAAGAAGTAAAGTCTGAGACGTACAAGAGTGTGGTTGGTTATTTAAATGGAACGGGTACGCCATCAACCGGATATTTGCTTCTTGGATTTTACATCGAGAGTAACAATCGTTTTGGCTCGCTAAAGAAATATGGCATCCGAAGGCTACAGTGTAACTACATGAAGAATGAAACGAAGCTCAAGAGGGTAGAAGAATAATGTTTAGCGTAGAGCTTGCATACAATTCAACCGACTCTATCCCTGCCGTAGGAGCGCAGCGCAAGACCTATAGCGTAGCTTACGCTAATGATATGAAGGCTAAGCGCGAGGGTGAATCGGCAACGCTGGGTAACCATCACTTCAAAATAGATTTGTTGGGTAGGAAGCTAAGGATACTCATACATTTTGGGGCGGGCATATTGGCATCATCAACGGAGCGCACATGGTTGTACAGCTTTCTCACGGCGAAGCATCGGTGGATAGTTTATGGTACGTTTCTGGATACGGGAAACTCCGGCAACTTATGTAAGTGCGAACCGCTTGACGAGGAGATAGAAGTCAGCGTGCCGTATGACCGGGATAACGGGTATGAGTTTGAGTCCGTAAAGGTGTTTTGAGGTAGGTTTAAACCCGCTTTAATGGGCTGTTTTAGAACTGACAAATTGGCAGTTAGGAGGTGGCAGAAGAGTGTCCAATTATCAAATAAAGCGCGCGGAATTGGAAAATAAAGCGCGCGCATACAACAGAAAACAGGAAACCGGAAACAGGAGACTGAAAACCGGAAACTAAATCGTTTGTTTCTTCGTTTGTTAATTCATACCTTACTATTGTCATGAAGTTGAAAACGTTCATTCTTACTCTATTTATCCTGTTATTAGCCGCGGAAGCATTCCCCCAGGCAGTCAACAGCTCCTTCAAAATTGCACGATTGAAGTTCAGCGGAGGAGGCGATTGGTATAACGACCCGCTTCAGGAAGTCGAGCTGTTAAAATTTATACGCGACAATACCCCGATTGACGTTGACCCGAAATACGAGTTCGTCGAAATCACCAGCGACAAGTTTTTCACCTATCCCTTTATCTTTATGACCGGACACGGGAACGTAACGTTCTCCGATATTGAAGCGCAGCGTATCCGCTCATACTTAGAGCGGGGCGGCTTCATCTACGTTGACGACGATTACGGGATGGATAAAGCCTTGCGCCGCGAGCTTAATAAAGTATTTCCTGAACAGGACCTGGTCGAGCTTCCCTATTCATTCGGTCTCTATCATTGCCAGTACGATTTTTCCAAAGGTCCTCCAAAAACGCACGAGCATGACAGCAACCCCCCGCAGGGATTCGGGCTTTTTTATGACGGAAGATTAGTGCTGTATTACACCTTTGAATCCAATCCGAGCGACGGCTGGAACCCGCCCGAAGTTCACGGCGATTCTCCCGAAAAACGGGAAGAAGCGCTCCGTTTCGGAACGAACATTGTCGTCTGGGCATTGACGCACTAGTAAACGATATGAGATGTGAGATATGAGTTTGAACAACGAACATCAATCAAAATTCTACAACGAAATTATTGAACGGCTCCAGTCCGTTCGGGGGAAAGAACACCGTCTTCAGATGTTCTACGGCGCTCTCGTTACGTTGCTGATTTCTTTTTCGGCATTTCTTGCCGCAATTATTCTTGAACAGATTTTTTCGTTTGAAACGACAGGGCGAACGCTTCTTGCCGTCATAGTATCGGTGGTTGTTCTTGGGGCAACCGGTGTTTTCTCCTTGCGCCCTCTGCTCAGGCTGCTCGGCCTCTTGAAGCCGGAAGAAAACCACGCCACGGCAGTTAAGGTCGGCAGGCACTTCCCGCAGATTCATGACAGGCTGATTGACGCGCTTCAAATGTATGAACGAAAAGACCTTCTGCGGCAACTCTATTCCGTCGCGTTGATTGACGCCTCCTTTACCGACCTCTACCGGCAAATCCAGCCGCTTGATTTCCGCGATGCAATCAGCGATTCGCGCCTCCGCAAGATGAGAAAAATATTTTTGTACGGAGCCGCACTTTTCATGCTCGTGTTCGTCATTTCTCCGTCGGGATTCCTCGATTCGTTCTACAGGCTGTCCCATTACAGCCAATCGTTTGCGGCGCCGCTGCCGATTCAATTCACCATTGAACCCGGAAACGTTGAAGTTGTCAGGGGAGAAACCGTTCCCATCACGATTCGCACAAGCGGCAAACCGGTAACATCAATCGAGCTTCTTACCCGCATGGAGGGACAAACGGAATTTGACAGGCAGCTTCTAACACGAGGAACCGACGGCGCGTTTCAGGCGGCGCTCGATGCCATAAAAAATTCGACTGAGTATTACGCAAGCGCAGAGGATATTTCGAGCGGGAAATTCAAAATATCGGTGCTGGATAGACCGCTCATACGGACGTTTCAGTTCACCGTTACTCCCCCTGCTTACACGCGCATTCCGGTGAAGGTGATGGATGAAAACACCGGGGATATCAGCGTCTATCCAGGAACATCCCTCGCCCTCAAGCTTCTCACGAGCAAAGAAATTGCTTCTGCAGGACTTTTGTTTAGCGATTCTACCTCGCTCCCTCTCAATGTTGAGGGAACGGAAGCCAATATTTCGTTCATCGCGAAACAAAACCGTTCGTATCATTTCTTGCTTTCCGATATGAACGGCTTGCAGAACTCCGACCCCATCGAATATTCTCTCAGGATGATCCCCGATGAATTCCCCACGGTAGAAGTCGTTCAGCCGGGGAAGCATGTTGACCTCAACGAAAGCATGGTGGTCAGCCTGCTTGTGTCCATAAAAGATGATTTTGGATTTTCAAAGCTTAGGCTCGCGTACAGGTTGGCACAATCGAAATTCGAGCAGCCATCGGAAGAGTTTTCATTTATTGATTTACCTCTTGCGCGTTTAAACCAAACCTCCTTCGACGTACCGTACCAATGGAATCTCTCCTCGCTCAATCTTGTGCCGGAAGACATTCTTGCCTACTACGTTGAAGTGTTCGATAACGATAACATCAACGGACCGAAATCAGGCAAGAGCGAGTTGTTCCTTGCCCGCTTCCCTTCGCTCGAAGAAGTCTTCTCGGATGTTTCCGAGCAGCACCAGCAATCGCTTGAATCAATGCAAAGCGTCGCCAAGGAAACCGAGCAGCTTTCAAAAGATATCGAGCAGCTTCAAAGAGAAATGAAGAAGACCAACAAGAACGATTGGCAAATGCAGAAGAAAGCCGACGATATGGTGAAGCGATACGAGGCAATGAAACAGCGTCTCGAAGAAACCTCCTCAAAAATGAATGAGATGGTTAATAAAATGGAGGAAAACAAGCTGCTAACGGATAAAACTCTCGACAAATATCTTGAAATGCAAAAATTGTTGGAGCAGCTTCGCTCGCCCGAACTGATGGAAGCCTTAAAGAAGCTTCAGGAAAAAATGAAGGGTCAACAGCTTTCGCAGGAAGAGCAACAACGCGCGATGGAGCAACTGAAAGCGAACGAAGATGCCTTTCGCAAAAGCCTCGAGCGGATGATTGAATTGCTCAAGCGAATTCACATCGAGCAAAAGATTGACGAGCTTGTGAAGCGCACAGAGGAAATGCTGAGGCAGCAGGAACAGCTTCAACAACAAACTTCGCAATCGAAATCCAACGATAAGCAAAAGCAACAAGACCTTGCCAAGAAGCAGCAGGATTTACAGCAGCAAGCGGAACAATTAGAAAAGGAGTCCTCCGACCTGACGGAAAAAATGGAAGAGTTCCCGAAAGAAATGCCTCTCAATGAAATGAAAAAAGCAGACCAGTCATTGCAGCAAAAGAATCTTCCCTCCAAAATGCAAAAGTCTGCTGAACAGATGCAATCGGGAGAGATGCAGCAATCGCAGGCAAGCCAGGAGCAGAGTGAAAAAGATATGGAGGAATTTCTTGAACAAATGAAGCAAGTCCAGAAATCTCTGCAGAGCAAGCAGATGCAGCAAATTGTCAACGAAATGAAAAAGCAATTAGATAACGTTCTGGAACTCTCGAAGCGGCAGGAAGAATTAAAAGACGATACAAAAGGACTTGACCCGAACTCACAACGGTTCCGGGAAAACACACAGCAACAGAGCGACATCCTCGGCGACCTTACCAACGTGGCAAACGCGATGGGCGAGCTTGGAAAAAAGACCTTCGCCGTCAGCCCGGATATGGGGAAAGAAATCGGCAAAGCGATGCAGCAGATGAGCAGCTCTATGGAACAGATGGAAAATCGTAATCCCGGGGGCGCGGGACAAAATCAAAACGAGGCGATGGGCTCGCTGAACCGTGCGGCAATGCAAATGCAAAACGCGTTAGGCGGAATGATGAAAGGGGGAAAAGGCGGCGGCGGTATGGGAATGGCAGGATTGATGAGCCAGCTTGGGCAAATGGCAGGCGGGCAGGGCAATGTCAATAAAGGCACCCAGGACGCAATGGGCATGGGCGGTCAGGCTGGAATGTCGTCAGAACAGGCAGCAGAATACCAGAGACTTGGCGGACAGCAAGCCGCTCTTCAAAAATCACTTGAACAACTGGCTCAGGAAGCAAAAAATTCAGGTGAGTTCAGCAAGCTCCTCGGCGATTTAGACCGTGTCGCACAGGAAATGCAAGAAGTGCAAACCGATTTAGTGCAGGGTGACGTCAACCCTGAAACATTACAAAAACAAGAACGAATTCTCTCGCGCCTGCTCGACTCGCAGCGTTCTCTTCGTGAAAAAGATTTTGAAAAACGCCGCCGTGCAGAAGCCGGAAAAAATTACGACCATGCAAGTCCAGCAGATATTGATCTCACTACGCAGGAAGGTAAAAATAAGCTCCGCGAGGAACTTCTCAAAGTCTTAGAAGGAAAGTACACTAAAGATTACGAAGATTTAATACGAAAGTATTTCGAGCAATTAGAGAAGGAAGAGATACAGTAAGTTGGATCAGATATTTCAATGAAGGGGTAGTTCTAAAAATTCAATATTTCTCCGCGTAACTCTCTGTTTTTTTGCGCTCTCTGTGTTTAAAATACAATGTGCTTAGTTTTTAGAACTACCCTTCTTTTATAAACACCACTTTCCCCACCGCGCACTCCCCGCACTTTTCTTCCGCGCAATAAAACTTATATAATTGTAGCGCTCCTTGCTGGAGCTTCGCGTTCTTCAGCTTGAGCTTATCCTTGATAAGCTGCTCGTTCATCGTGCGTAAGATTGAATTATCGCTCGAAGGGAGACAATGGTCAAATACATCTAATGTGGCATTGCGAACGTCCTTATCCTTAAACGTTCGCGCGTAAAGAAAGCAGATTGGCACAACGACATTTTGAAGAATTTCATCCGCTCGCGCATTGCCAACAAGTTTCGTCAGGGGTTTCTTTGCCTGTTCCCCAAAACGATAATGCGACGACCAATACCCTTCCGCGTTCACCTCAAACAGGTTGATGAGTTCTTGATACTTTTCTTTGATTCGTAAGCCGTCATTTTTCAAAATCCGAATTAATGATTTGAGCAGCCGTTGTTGCAATTGCCGCTTGATGAGAATAGCCGCTCCTGCAATGCGCACAGTTGGGAAATTCTCGGGCCTCAACCGGAAAAATTGCCATTCACTTTCATGGCAAACCTCGCCCCGGTATTGCGTTCGAAATGCTTTCCATCGCTCCTGCAATAGCGCAACGTGCTTTTTGCTTTGGTCGTCATCCTTTCTGCCGGAAGAGGAGAGCAATCCTGAGATTCCGAACAGCATGGCTTCAATAGCAAGTTCCTGTTCGTCAGTGTTTCCTACTCTTTCCATCATCCGGTGAAGAGGAACGCTTCGAGCGACTTTCACAAACGGCTCTTGATTTTTGGAGTACCCGAGCGCTTCCATATACCCTTCATAAATCAGCTGTTCCCACAGATGTGCATTGCTGAAATCTCTCGTTGTGTACAGTTGAACAGGCACAGGCAAATCTTCCGGGTTAATTCCGAAGGGAATTTCTCCGTAACGTGGCGGCTCCTTCAAAAACAATCGTTGCTCATCAATCAATTCTTTGAGCCTCTCCTCAAATCGGCGCATCTTCAGCTCAATTCGCTCAATGGCAAGCTTGTTCAACCACCGTTGCAGCATTTCAGACGGAACATCCTCATTCAGGTCGAAACACTTGATGTTGGTTAACCGCTCGGAACGTTCATCTAAAATCATTGTTTCCCAAAGTTCGCGGAATGATGATGTTAAATAATGTTCCAGCACCAGCGCCGGAATTTCCCGCTGGCTTGCAGTCGTCGTTGCGGCGTTTAAGCGTTCAGCCCTGAAGACAACATGAAGAATGACCCTGTTATAATTCGGGTCTCTATGGTGGGAATGCTTCACCCAATCGTCAAAATTCTGATGAAGCTCGACGTCCCCTCGATAGACCACGCCTCCAATTCGAACTTTCGCGTTCTGAAAATCCGGTCCGCCATCAAAATTTGGCGTACCCGGTTGCAGAATTTCGATTTTACGGTCGTCGGTGGTGCGTAGAATATCCGTCGCGAAGTTTTGATGCTTCCAGAGCTGCTTCAGGAAGCGTTCCGGGACATTGTGAGATGGGGATTTACGGGGCATAGTGGAAATGATAAAGAGTTACGGTCATATTCGTATAAAAATTTCCAATCTCGAAATTCTAAATACTAAACAAAATGACAAATTCTAATGTTCAAAATCTTTTTTTATGGCGGCGCCCAAAAACTCAGAGTGCTTTTCCGCCTCGGTGGACTCACCTTGACAATAGCTATAGCAAAAGTTTCTACAACATTGGATAATCGGCTCTATAATTCTTTTCTATAATAGCTCATCTCCGCTTAACCTACCGAACTCATCCCCAACCCCTTCTCTTGGAAAGAGAAGGGGCTAATCAAAACATAGTTGCGGAAAGTCCCTCTCTTTGTAAGAGAGGGATTTAGGGTGAGTTAGAGTCGAGAAAACGTATGTTTCGGTTAATGTTGAAATAGTTCTTTTTTTATTTTATTAAAATGGAAATTATTTTTGCAATTGCTATGGTCAGGGTACGGAATGACACCGAAGAGTTTTTAGAATACCGTTGAGCTTTTCGTAAAAAGCACAGTTATCCGCGGGGTTTTCATCTTTTCGAAAGTAACATTTTGTTTAGAGTTTCGATATTAGGATTTAGAATTTTCCCTTCTATCCAAAATATTTTTGCCGGTAGTTATTGATTTGTTCCCTGTACTTCAATGCAGAGGCGCGGGCTTTATCGGCGAACTCATCTCCTGAACCGGCGTAAATAACGCCCCGCCCGACATTGATAATTGCCAGCTCGCCGTTCTTATCGCAGCCGTAGCGAACAGTCGCCTCAAGATTTCCTTTTTGTGCGCCAATGCCGGGGATAAGTATCGGCATCGTGGGAACAATCTTGCGTACTCTTTTCAAATCTTCCGGCTTCGTTGCCCCTACCACAAGCCCGACGTTCTTTTTCGTATTCCATTTCTTCGCTTGAAGAACAACATGTTCGTACAACGGCTTTCCTTTTGCTTTCAGGTATTGAAAATCCTTTGCTCCCTTATTCGATGTTATGGCAAGCACGAACGCGCACTGGTCTTTTCTTTTCATAAACGGCTCCACCGCATCCTTCCCCATATACGGATTGACGGTCGTTCCGGCAAACTCCCAATCATAACATAAGCTATGCGCTTGTTTCTCCGCGCTGCTTCCAATATCGCCCCGTTTCCCATCGCCAATCGTGACTATTTCTTCCGGTATTCGCGCCAGCGTGTGATGAATCGTGTACCAGCTATGCTCACCCACCGATTCATAAAACGCGATGTTCAGCTTATACGCGCAAACCAAATCTTTCGTTGCGTCAATGATAAGCCGGTTGAACTCGTACTGCGGGTCTTCATACTTGTACAAAAATTCCGGCACCTTCATCACGTCGGTATCAAGCCCGATGCAGAGAAGAGAGTTGTTTTTCCGCTGGATGTGTTTTAGCTTTTGGAGAAATGGTATCATATCAATTGATTCAGGATGTAAGATTCAGGATATACGTCATAGTTTTTTGCTTCATACCAGAAACAGTGTCACGTGTGTATCGCCAGGTCATTTAAAATATTTATGAATAGTTTTGTTCAACGCTTTCAACTAAATCCCTCCTATGTTATTCGCATCTACTGCCAACGTAAGAACAAAATTCTCGTTCAGTAAAAACGCATACGAATGAATAAAATAATGTCGGAAAGTTAAATATCTCCTCAACTCGCTTCCTAGATTTTCCGTAATAACATTGGAAGAAACAGCTAGCTCTATCAAATCTTTATGCCATGAACCCGATTGCTTGATTGAATAGCCTAATTCCTTGAGTAACCTTACTAAAATATTTTCGATACTGTTATAGAAATTATGCAGATACAACGCGAGTAACGAAGTGTTATATTCAGGATTTGACAGTGGAGTTTTCAATAATTCTTGCATTGAATTCAACGTACGCTCAACATTCTGCCGTTCAATGAGGTAGATCTCGCTGAAATTACCCATAGATTCTCAGCGCATGCTTAAACACATATTCTGTGAATGGTGTTGGAATATCAAGCGGAACTAAATCCACTGGCTTGGACAATAAGAAAAATAAATCGCCGTAAAAACGAAAAAAAAGAGCCGGCTTGATACCACGCACAGCAAGGTCTATGTCATTTGCTTCGTCCGGGTTGCCAAGTGATGAACCAAACAAAAATACCTCTTTCACCTGATACTTTTCAGCGCAACGCCTGATAATATTTTTTTCTTCTTCGGTAATCATAACTTAAAAATAATCTTTTGTAAGAAAAAGAACAAAAGAGCAGCTCTATTTAAGATTGCTGACAATAAGATAAAACGTTCTTATAATTGGCAATTATGAGTGGATAAACTTCAGGAAACTCCTCTTTGCTAAAAACCTTCAGCGCGGATTCGTACGCACGGATGGCGTGCTTACAGTTCGCAGACTTCTCCTCCACCTCCGCTAACGTGCTGTACGCATTCCCAAGATTGTTTTGCGTCATGGCATAATCCATCGGGAACTCCTCCAACGTGCTCACCTTCAGCGCGGATTCGTACGCACGGATGGCGTGCTTACAGTTCGCAGACTTCTCC
>SCUC01000292.1 GCA_004322375.1 Bacteroidota bacterium | reverse complement strand
AGCGGGCGATATACTCAACTGTTAACTGACGGAATTCCAAATTTTGGGGGACTCTCCTCAGGTTTTAGCTTAACTCAAGTCCCGCCTCTCAATCTCAGGCAGGTTGAAGTGGTAAAAGGAGCAGCATCAGCATTGTACGGTCCCGATGCCATATCCGGTGTGGTAAACTTTATCACGAAAGAACCATCAGAACATCCCGAATATACCGCTCTAATCAACAAGACTACCCAGCAGGGTTTCGATGCTGCATTGTTCATCGCTCAACGGTATAATGAAGCCGGAGCTACCCTTCTTTTTAGTAGAAATACTCAGGAACAGTTCGATGTTGACTACGATAATTACGCGGATATTGCCGGGTTCACCCGCATATCGGTAACGCCCAAACTGACGTATGACTTCTCTGATGAGCTTAAAACAAAAGTAACGTTCAGCTATACATCGGAAGAACGCACAGGAGGGATTATGCACGCTTCAAGTATAATAGCAACCGCGACTTCACCGTATGCAGAAAAAATTCATACAGAACGCCGGGATATTTCTACACATACCACGTATGATTATTCTTCAACCCAATCCTTTAGCCTGAAGGCAGCCGGAACTTCGTTAACGCGGGACGCTGAATACGGAGTCAATCCGTTTAATGCAACACAACGGATGTTTTACGTTGATGCTCAATACTCTACACGTTGGGATGAACATTCGCTTCTACTGGGCATTGCTTATGGTTCCGATGAGCTTGAAGATCGTACAGCTAATATTACAATGGTGCGAGATTACGTATACAGGTCTCCGGCGCTCTTCGTGCAAGATGAAATGAAGATGAATGAAGAAATAACGTTGCTTGCTAGCGGTAGAATTGATATTCACAATCAGTTTGGCACCTTTCTCACGCCCCGTCTTTCTCTCATGGTTCGACCGGGAGCATCGTTCACAGTAAGAATCGGTGGAGGCACAGGATTCAAAGCCCCGACAGTCTTTATAGAAGAAGTTGAGGAACTCGGATTTAAAAATCTTCACCCATTAAAAGATATATCCACCGAAAAGTCTCAAAGCGGTTCACTGGATGTGAACTGGAATTCTCTCGTCGGCAATCTTGGAATCACAGTCAATGGAGCCTTTTACGTAACACGGCTTGAATCTGCATTATTGCTTGATGATGACTCTCTTGCAAATAGTATTCTATTTCTCCGCAATGCCACAGGAGCGACACTTTCTCGCGGCGGAGAAGTCTCCCTCAAGCTGGCGTATGAGGATTTCAAGCTCTCGCTTGGATATACGTATTTATATAGCTTGCAGGAGGATAAAGGAATAACCCGCGACGTTGCCCTCAACCCGCGACATTCGTTCGGGGCGATTTTGTTTTATGAACAGCATGAGTCACAATTGAAAATTGGGTTGGAAAATTACTGGACAAGCTTTCAGAGGTTAGAACGTAACCCATGGAGAAATTACTCCCCTGATTATTGGATTACAGGATTAATAGCTGAGAAGGGATTTGGTATTATACGGCTGTTCATTAATTTTGAAAACATATTCGATACGAGACAAACTCGCTTTGAACCGATTTACGACGGCAACCCGGCTTCAGGCAATTTTATGCCGCTTGAAATTTACGCTCCCCTTGAAGGCAGGGTGATTAATGGTGGTGTGAGGATTGTAATGTAAAAAAGTACTATTTTATTTGTGTTGCGACAAAAAAAGGTTGATAACTGAAATTATTAATGAAAGAGTCGAGAAAACAACAGAGACAAATAAAACCAGAATTGTTAGTTTCCTGCCCCTTCTATTTTCATTGAGTGAGTACATTTCTTTTTTGGAAAGATCCTCGATGGGCACCATAAAATCTAAGCAAAAGAAACACCACCTCCACTCATTGTTATAAGCACAATACTTCTTGTGGTCCACTTTTCTGTAAAAGAAACACTTTGAATTCATTGATTCTCCTCTTGTAATACTTCGTTCAAAAACTTCAAATATCTTTCACTGGGAAACATATCTTTGGCTATGAAGGCGCTTCCATATTTTTTCAGTAGTAATTTTTCCATCCGGGTGCGATAGAAAATATAATAATTCTTTTTATTAACCTTTTTTTTACTGAATAGCGGGGCAACACCTTCCCTCCCCATATCTATAGCCTCACCTAGAGTGGTTAACAATTCATCAAATCCTAGTATGTCTAACATGAGAATCAGCGAGGGTGTCTCAGGAGTTACAACATCTGCTTTACTATGCACTTCCGGGAACATTTTCAAGAAGAAATTAAATACTTTTCCTTTATCTAAAGTAACAGAACTTTGTTCACTAGGCATCGAATTATACAAATTTCGAATAAATTCGAAAAGATAATCATATAATTTATCGTTTATTTCGAATAAACTTAAAGAACGCTTGATAGAACCATATTTTGCTAGATATTCTCTCTTCCTTGATAAATACAATAAATAATATCTCCCTTTAGGAGTTAACTGATACTTGAGTATGTCTGTAGAAATTCCCAAGATTTCTTGTTCAATAAAGTCATATTCAATATGACAACGATTCAAAGCATCATCTACCAGTCTTTTTTCCATGAAGCCCCTTTTTTTCATGAAGTCATAATAACTTCCCGGTATTCTTCCATCAGCAAACACGTATTCTAATGAGGAATATGTGAGGCTATATCTTCTACGTGATCTTTTTGTTGCAACATCTACAATGGCATGAGGTGACTCTTTAACATTTCTTATGTCAAATATTTCTAAGATTTTGTCCATACCTACAACATAACCATTGCCCTCATTTTTTAAATTATTTTCATTTTTTTCAAAATACTGGTAAAGGTGTTTAGCCATGTCCAGAATATATTTCGCGTTCCCGTTTGATATACTATCAAAAAAGGTCTCTTGATTCGTAGTAAACGGATAGGCTGAGATAAGATCACTGGTTATATTATCTTCTTCCTCACTGTGTCCATCTGTGGTTTTCAAGTGATTGACAAGGTCTATATATAGGGGTCGCTCTATTAGATATTTCATTCTCGAATTGATAAGACCTGACGAAGGCAACGAGTGAATATACAACCAACTTACATGCCTAAACACTGTATTTAATGTTGTGTCATAATGACCGCGCGCTGTTCGTTCAGCTTCTGGTCTAGCTGAGTACAAAATAACAACCATTTCAGAACAAAAAAGAGGACGTAACAAAAGTAAAAAATTCGCTTGAAATTCATTTGGGGTATAATCTATATCATCAATAATTAATAAAAGTTTTTGTTTTTTCTTAATTTTTGAAAAATTAATATTACCCATATGCTCACATAACACACTATATTCACTCATTTCCTCCGAGAATGCTTCTAGCACTATATTCATCCCTCTTAAGAAATCTCTTAATATTTTGTTTAATTCCCTTAAAACATTCAGAATTGTATCGTTGATGTTAGGAAAAATGGGTATTCGTCGCATATCAAGGGTTTTTATTGAATAACCAAATCTCTTAATGCTATTTTCCTTTTTTAGCTTCTCAATAATTGTGGTCTTTCCTACTCCTCTTCTGCCAACTATCAAAATATTATTACCAGTTGGATAACACGTTTGAAGATATCCGCTGAGTGTGTGTATTTCTTTTTCTCTATCATAATACAATTTGGGGAACAACTCGGTGTCATTAGGTAAATCCCCCAGCACAAAATCAAGAACTTTACGAGATATAGTACTAATCATTCAGAAATTCCTTTTTAGAAATAAATACTAATGTGTTTTTTTACATCTTCACAAAAAGACTAAATTATTTTAGTATGTGAGCCTGAATTCAAAAAGAACGGCTAGAGTGCAGCGATAAGCTGTAATTAGAACTTTGATATCAGAAATGAACAAACTTTTTTAGAGAAATTCTTATTACTAACAATTCTCCTTTTCACTCCTCCATAAATCTTTGTTTTAGTAATAATCAAATTCTTTTGGAAATCTGAAATGATGGCGAATTTTACTAATTTTTTTATTAAAATGCAATTAACATTTATCTCCTTTTTTGAGTCTGTTAAAAAGGTTCATCTTATGCACGTCATATCATCAAAAATGGTTTATCTTTGAGGATTTTAGACGTAAAAATTGCCTTCCGCAAAGCCTCAGAAAAGAATATATGAGTCTCACTCTTTTTTTAATTTTAAATCGCTAACAACAAAAGTACGACTCACTTCTCCTAAAGAAATTACTAAACTTTCAATTAATTCTGATCATGAAGATGCAGGAAAGAGTATATTGTTTGCTATTGCATCGAGCGCACTATCCTCTCTCTCACGCCAATGATCTTCAGTCCAACAACTTCTCGTGTAGCCTCTTTATATTGAACTACCAATCCGTCACCTATGTCCATCCCTAACGCAGGCTGAGGCTCTACCAAACTTAAATAAAGAATATCAGCATCTTCGTCGTAATCCCAATTACTGTTTTTTACATTTTCTAGTATGCTCATCGTTTCTATAGTATTGATCTCCTTGCTGAGATTCTATTTATAAAATATGCTGTTAAGATAAAACCATCTTTAGGGTCAATTTCTTTATAGGCTACAATTAAGTATTTTGAAGTAAGGGGACTATGTTCATAGAATCGTATTGCCAATCACTCTTATTATCCTACCAAATCTTCGCTTTCTCCGGTCTTACCATCGGGTCGCCTTCTTTAGCATCAAAGGCTTGCTTCCATTCTTCCATGTTGGAAACGGGACCGATGCACCGGAAACGTCCGGGAGAGTGCGGGTCGGTATTTAAACGGAGCCGCAATGCTTCAGGACGAATATTCTGTCTCCAAATCTGACCGAAGGAAATAAAGAACCGTTGCTCCTGAGTGAAGCCATCTATCTTATCAGGTCGCCCGTTATTCTCAAACGATTTTTGCAACGCCGCGTAAGCGATGGAAAGCCCGCCCAGGTCGGCGATGTTTTCACCAAGCGTAAGCTTGCCGTTCACGTGTTGGGTGTCAAGCGCGAGATAATTATTGAACTGTCGCTCAACAACGCTTGCTTTCTCCTCGTACATTTTGCCATCGTCTTCATTCCACCAATCAACCATGTTTCCCTCTGCGTTAAACTTTCTTCCCTGGTCATCAAATCCATGCGTGATTTCATGCCCAATAACCGCGCCGATACCGCCATAATTTACTGCATCATCGGCATTTGCATCAAAGAAGGGAGGCTGAAGAATCCCTGCTGGGAAAACAATTTCATTCATGCTCGGATTGTAATATGCGTTAACCGTCGGAGGAGACATTCCCCATTCGGTTCTGTCAACCGGCTTCCCAATCTGATTGAGATTGCGCTTGAATTCAAACTCTGACGCCGCGATGACATTTAACACGTAATGACCCCTGTTGAGGTTGAGAGAAGAATAATCGCGCCATTTATCGGGGTAGCCGATTTTCACAGTGAACGCATCC
>SCUC01000291.1 GCA_004322375.1 Bacteroidota bacterium | reverse complement strand
GTGCTCTTCCGATCTCAGCAATGCCTCGGTAAATTGTTCTTTTGAGAAAAATGTCCACGCGATGTTAAACTGCACGACTTCATTGTAGAGCGAATTCGGGAAGCGGACAAGGAAGGCGCGAAGATGCTCGGTCCCGCGTTGCGCGTCGCCGCGCTGAATGTATGACATTGCAATCTGGAATGCCGCATATTCCGAATAACGTCCGTCTGATTTTTCTGCAGCGAGAGAGGCGTAGAGCGCTTCCGATTTGTCATATTCACCCAGGAAGAAATAACAGTCAGCCTTTCTGAGCGAAGCATCAATTTTGCGCTCGCTTTGAGGGTATGTCCGTGTGAATTGATCGAACGCGTCAATTGCGCGGCGGAATTTTTTCTGCTCGAATAATGACCACGCTACGCCGTACGCAGCATCCTGTCGTTTGGGATTTTTTGGATAGGTGCGAAGGGCTTCAGAGAATGCCCGCTCAGCTTCCTCAAAACGGTAATCCTGGTACAACGCTTCCCCTTTCCAGACATATCCTTCGCCTGCTAACGTATGAGAGGGGAATTTTTTCAAGAATTCCTCGAACCGTTCCGCGCTCGATTTAAATCTCCCAAGATGATAGAGCGAAACACCTTCCTGGAACATGGAGGGAGCGAGAAGGCTGTCGGGAGCTCCTAACTTTCTCACCTGCGCGAACGAATGCTGCGCGTTGGAAAAATCTTTCAATGCAAGGCATGCCTCGCCCATCATTCTGTACGAGGCGAAGCGAAGCTCACTTTCGGGATAGAGGCGCGCTGCAATCTGGAACTGTTTTCGCGCATCACGATAGCGTTGCGTGCGGTAGGCAAGCATCCCCATCTCAAAATACGCGTTATCGGAAAACGGTTCATAAGGGTAGAGCTGCACGAGAGAATCGAACCGCGCAGATGCGTCTTTTGTGTCGTTGGCGAGCAATGCGATTACGGCATTCTGGTAGAGAGCGGTCATCGCAAGGGTGTCGGTTCCCGTTCCTAAGCGGTCGAGTTCATCCATTGCAGCTCGTGTGTTGCCGAGTCTCAAATTTGTCCAGGCTAACCCGTACCGGGCGGTGCGGACGTGCTTGCTTCCGGGAAAATCGTTGAGGAACCGTTCATAGCGGACTCGTGCGCTGTCGAAATTTCCTAATTGAAAATTACCTTCTGCGCGTAGCAGCAGCGATTCTTCGCGCTGGTACCGGTAAGGTGTGCTTGTTTCCTGTAATAGAATCAACGCTCCCTGAGCATCGTTGCGACGAAGCTTGAGCGAGGCAAGCCGGAGCTTTGCATCGTTGGCAAGGTCGCTTTGCGGGTAGCGGGTGAGCAACGTTTGTATTGTTTCCATTGCCTGTTCGTAGGCGCCGCGTCGTTCGAACGCCAGCGACAATCCGAGAAGCGCATCATCCTCGTGAGCGTGCGTAGCGCTGTCGCCGGCGCACTGCCGGAAATCGGATTCAGCGGATTGCCAATCGTGTTGTTCTAAGCTGCACCGGGCGCGCCAGTACAGGGCGAGCGAGCGAAAAGGATGAGCTGGGGCTTCCATGAGAAAAGCATTCAACGACGTCATGGCGGAATCTATTCTTCCTGTTTGAAACGCGCTCACACCATGAAGAAACAAAACGTCTCTGCGCCTGCTGTCATCGGGGAATTGAAAGCGGAATGCATCGGCAAGGAAGTAGCTTGTTTCATAGTCCTGCTCGTTGAACGCAGAGGAAAGCGCGACGTAGCTGAATTCAGTATCTTCCTTTCGTTCAAGCGCAGAACGGGAGATCTCGCCAAGCGTTTGCCGCGACGCGTGAAATGCTCGAATCGTTTCCCACTCTGTTGCCACGTTGAGAGCTTCCGACGACGGGGTTTCACCGATAGAGGGAACCTGGCAGGAACACGATTCGGATGTAATCCAAACGAGACAGGCAGCGAAAAGCGCTGCCTGTCCATATTGTAATATTGTTCGCGTAGAGTTACCCTTCGGGGACTATGTCAATGATGACCGTTCTATTATAGAACCGCTGCTCAGGCATGTTGTTATCGAATGGCGCGCGTCGCGCGTCTTCGCCAAAGCCGTACGTATCGAACCTGACACGTGTCTTGCCGGCTTTCTTCAGCTCGCGTTCGAGCACGGTCATCGTTTGCTGGGCGCGGTCGCGGGAAAGAGTCAGGTTATGCTGTTCTTCACCGACAACGTCGGTATGCCCGTGAATGATGACGCTTGCGCCGTCAGGAACCAGCGGGGCGACTGTTTCACTCAGGAAGCGTTCATACGTCGAAACGGTTTTCGATTGGTCGAACTCAAACAAGATGCTGAATCGTAAGCCAAGCTCGTCTTCCGGCTTGTCCGCGAGCGCCAGGCGGATAGTTTTTTCTTTCCGGATTGTTTGATCGCTTGTTGTCGTACCCATCATAACGATATTATATTGTCCCTCGGATGCCCCGGCAAGAATTTGCTTTCCGGGAATGCGTTGCTCTCCAGCCGTAAATGGTCCAAAATGCTTCGTAGCTCCCTTTGTGTCCGTAACATCGAGCGACCATGAAGCTAACGCCCCATCGGCATCGTCTATATTGAACAGAATGTCGCTGTCAAACGGGTCTTCCTGAAGAGACACGATTTGCACGGGCTTGAGCAACTGAGGCGAATCGCTGGTAATATCAACGCGCCGGTCTTCCACTTGAACAATTTCTACTTCGCGGGTGCCGCCCGTCTGGAATGACGGAACTTCCGGCTTTTTCGTTCCGGCGGTTGCAATTCTGGAGGCGTCAATTTTAAACGTATTCATAAGATACAGCTTGATTGCTTCAGCCATAGCCTTGCCGTTTTCTGCTCCTTGAAGCGAAGCACCGGAAAGCCGCACCGTTGCGGAGGGGTCTTTTCTCATTCTATCCCCCAGGATATTCAGGACGTTGTAATAGACAGTCTGTTGACGGCTGGAACGTCCTGTTAAATCTTTTGGCTTAGGTTCAAGCAGACTTTCTTCGTTGAATGCAGCCGCATCTGTCGTCGTTAGTTGTGCATATCGCGACGGGATGTTGGTTGAACCTTCGTCGAAGAAGACATAATTGCGCAACGGCAGAGTCTCTTTCACTTTTCGCTCGGTGGGTATGAGCTGCGGCGCGCGAACAGAAAATTGAACATCCCGCTCGACTTTTGATTTGATGAATTCCGTGTTGCCAAACTTCACCATCGCTCCCAGCCGCAGAGTTGTCAGCGACCAGCTTTCCGAGGAGCGGGGACCCTGACCAAAGTGAAAAGAAACAAACGGCGATATGTCCGTCAGCCAATCGGCATCGCGGGAGTTTAAAGGAATATCATATCCTGCTCCAATCTGCGCGCTGATAACAGTACCGCGCGCCCCATCCCACTCGCCTTCAACTGTTACTCCTTGCGATTCATACTCGAATGTTTTTGCCACGTTAAATCCAAGCCGGGGACCGACAAAGAAATAGAGAGGATACTCGAACGGAGATATTCTCAAGCTTGGCTCAAGCGAGAGATAATTCATCGAAGTGGAAAGTTTATAGGGACCGCCGGAAGCGTCCGTTACATCGTCGAATGAGCCGCCTCTGCCATCGAAGCCAAGCGTGATGATTCCACCCCAGACCGGGTCCGGTCTGTATTCAAGCATGGGAGCCGCCCACAAGCCTACGCCGGATGCTTTCTCAAAGGGAGTCAAAAATGGAACAAAGGTGTTATTGGGCCTTGTAATGCTTGCGCTGTGCCAGTTGATGTTCGCGCCTGCTCCGGCGCCGAACCACCATTCGGGCATTAATCGTCTATCCTGCGCAGGCAGAATCGCGCTTGAGGCGAGGAAGAAGAGTGCGCACACTACGTTCTTCATCAAGGTGTTGTTCATATCTAGATGTATCCTTTCATAATTAATGTTCAAGTTTAAATACAAACGTTACTTTGCCGACCTGAGTTTTCTGGTCGTACTGGACCGGTAACGGGTCGAAGCGCCACGTTTTTAACGCGCGCATCGCTTCCCGCTCGAGCAATTCATCGCTTTTTTTCACTGGAATCACATTCATCACCGAGCCATCAGGTAAAACGGAAAATTGCATCAGCACGGGTAATTCTTTATTCGTGCCTTCCGGATAGACCGGGATTTCACCGCTCAAGAGTTTCCGGGATGTCGCACCGCCCCAATCTATCGAATATCCCGTAGATTTCCCAATTCCACCGCCTGAGCCACCCCCGGAACCGGAACGTTTTCGGGACTTACTTTTTGACGTGAGAACGCGGTCGGTTGTTACAGTAGAAGTCTCCTTCACTTTCTTTTTTGGAACAGGGAGACTGACTTCCGATGAGCTTGTCATCTTAGGGGTTTCAATTTTTACTTTTTCCGCTTCGGGCTTCGGAGTTGCCGCATCGGGTTCCTTTTCCGGCGCGAACATCGGGTTGTTGCCCGAACCGCCGCCAATTCCTCCCCAATCAAGCTCGATGAGGCGCTCTTGCTTCGGATTCCATGTCGTAATCAGCATCGCCAATAACAGCAGCAGCAAATGAATGCCGATGCTGCAGGCGGCAGAAATTATTTTCCTGCGCCTGTCCTCGACAAAATATGGAGAAACAACGCTCATTTCTTTTCTACTGCGCCCTCTTCTGTAGCGATGAATAATTTTGTCGCGCCGGTGGATTTCGCAATGTCGAGGATGTCTATAACATCCTGAAGCTGAAGTCCTTTATCCGCGCGCACAACAATTTGCTGCTCCACGTCTTTCCGAAGAAGCTCGGAGAGACGGGTTGCCAATCGTTCTTTCCTGATCAAGTCCCCCTCGACGTAAATTTTCTTGTCTATTCCAATCGCAACACTGATGATTTTCCTGATGGGGGGCTGCCCGCTCTGTGCTTTCGGAAGCGTAACGTTCATCCCGCGGGTGTTCGCGAAGGAAAATGTGAGCAAGAAAAAAATCAACAATTGCATCACCACGTCGGTAAGCGAGGAGAAATTGAACGTATCTAAATACTTATTCCTTGTGCCGGAAGAAAAATTCATAGCCCGCTCTCCTTCTCCGATGTTTTGACGGAGTGATGAAGCGCATTCCCTTCAAAGAGACATTCTTCAATTAAGTCGAGAGCGTCGCGCCCGACCCGCTCCAGCGAAGCAGAGATGCCGTGAATATTGCTGATGAAATAATTATACACACCCGACGCCGGAATGCCGACAACCAGGCCGAATACCGTAGTAATCAACGCTTCCCAGATACCATCGGCAAGGTCGCTTGGCGCAGGCTGGCCGCTTGCCGCTGCGACCGCTTGAAACGCGGAAATTAATCCGGTGACCGTGCCAAGGAATCCTAACATTGGGGCTATGCCGCCGATGGATGCGAGAATACCGAGGTGTCTCTCCAGAGTTGTGATTTCTTCCCGTCCCTGGTCTTCCATCGCCTGACGGACACGGCTAGGTCCATGACTTACTTTTTCCAGCCCCGCCGCGACAATACGGCTTGCGGGGGTATTTTCCTTGAGGCAATAGTCGCGGGCTTTCTGGATGCTTCTGCTTTCGAGAAACACTCTCAGCTTGATGTGGAACTGCGCTGAGGTAGGCTTCGCAGCCCGGATTGTCAGCCATCGTTCGATGATAATATATAACCCGACGATAGAAAGAAGCAGTATGGGGTGCATCACCACACCGCCCTTAATATACATTTCTAAGAGATTCATGTGATTCCTATAATATTCGTTTTCCAAATGCCGATTCCACAACCTCGACGGCAAATTCCGCCGATTGGTTTCGGGTGTCCAAAATGGGATTTACTTCGACTATCTCCAGCGAGGTCATTTTCTTTGAACCGGCGATCATCTCCATGATGAGATGAGCTTCGCGGTAATCCAGACCGCCCTTCACGGGCGTTCCGACTCCCGGCGCGTACACGGGGTCAACACTGTCGAGGTCGAAGCTGACATGAAGGTAATCCACCTTGCTAGCGACTTTTTGAAATGCCCGTTTCATCACCCGATGAATACCCTCTTTATCAATATCTTCCATCGTGAAGAGGTTAACCCCGTACTGAAGCAAATACTCCCGTTCGGTTTTATCCACGTTGCGCAGTCCGATGATTGCAACGTGATGAGGTTCTACTTTTCTTGCAGTTCCTCCGATGCTTGTTAGCTTCTTCGGTCCCAACCCAAGGCAAACCGCCAAGGGCATCCCATGAATGTTGCCCGACGGGGATGTTTCCGGCGTATTGAAATCCCCGTGCGCGTCTATCCAGAGGACGCCGATATTCTTGTGCTGCTTATGGGCGAATGACGCAACGCCGCTTATAGTGCCAATGGCGATGGAGTGATCGCCGCCCAGCACAAGGGGGAATTCTCCCTTCTTCAGCGTGCGCTCGACTTTGAGCGCTAGCGAGCTTACCGCGCGGGCGATTTCGGGAAGATATTTAGCGCGCGTATCCTTGACGCTCTGCTCTTCCTGCGTTTTAATGGTCATGTCGCCTTCGTCGGTAACCTTGTAGCCAAGCTCGCTCAGGCGGTTGTCTAATCCCGCGTAGCGAATGGCAGAGGGACCCATGTCCACGCCGCGTCGTCCCTGCCCTAAGTCCATCGGCATACCGATGATGTGAATAGTGTTATTCAATGCAAAATTGAAAAAGTAAAATTAAAAAATTATGGACTGTCATTCTGAGTCCGCCACGGCGGACGAAGAATCTCCGTACCTTCAAAATTGTGCTATATATAAGGTGCAGAGATTCTTCACTGCGCTTCGCTCCATTCAGAATGACAATGAAATAAGTATTTGTAAGTACCTTTATAAAATATCATATTCATTTTTCGCTCCACATCATTTTCAATAATTTGGAGAGCGTTTCTTTCATCTCTTTTCTGTGGACGACCAAATCCACAAAACCATGCTCAAGCTGAAACTCGGAGCGCTGGAATCCTTCCGGTAAATCTTTTCCCGTCGCTTGCTTGATAACGCGAGGACCGGCGAAGCCGATAAGCGCGCCCGGTTCTGCGACGTTGATATCGCCAAGCATCGCGTAGCTTGCCGTTACGCCGCCGGTCGTCGGGTCTGCCATGACGGAGATATATGGAACGCCTGCGTCGTGAAGCTGGGCGAGCTTCGCGCTTGTTTTCGCAAGCTGCATAAGAGAGAGCGCGGCTTCCATCATACGCGCGCCGCCGCTAGAGGAGACAATAATCATCGGCTTTTTCTCTTTTCGCGCTTTATCAATTGCCCGCGCCGCCTTTTCGCCAACAACAGAGCCCATGCTTCCCCCGATGAAGCTGAAATCCATGATGCCAACAACCACGCCCATGCCGTTCATCGTTCCGCTTCCCGTGCGGATGGCGTCGTTCAAGTCGGTTTTTCGCATCGCTTCTTTGATACGGTCTTTGTACTTTTTTGAATCCGCGAACTCCAGAGGGTCTGTAGAACGCATTTTCTTATCCATTTCTTTAAACGAGCCTTCATCCAGCAAGATTTGAATATACTCCTTGCTGCCGATGCGGAAATGGTAATTGCATTTTACGCAAACAAACGATTGCTGCTCGAGCTGCTTGCGGTGGATAATTTCTCCGCATCCCTCGCATTTTGTCCACAAGCCGTCCGGGACTTCTTTGCGCGGGTATTCGGGCGTTTCAAAGCTTTTTTTCGATCTTCTAAACCATGCCATGTTCATTCACCTAACGTTGTGGTTGTGCAATCAACGACCCTTAGGGTGGTTACAAATTCTTTATAGTATGCCGGTTCAAGCGAAGCGAGCTTCGCGGTGTTTCCTTCTCTCAACATTCGTTCACCAAGAATGCCGACCGACGCCGCAGTGCAATATCGTTGTTCGGGGGGCGGCGCGATAATATCCGTTCTGCCCGGAGATTGCTGCTGTGCAAACATCTGGAATTTTTCAACGGCATCACCGATAATAATGGTGCGGTGATTATGTTGAACCAGCCCGAGACATTCTCCCTGAGAGATTGCCCGAACAGGCGAGACTTCCTCAAGGTCATGCTCGCGCTTGAGGTACATTGCGGCATAGAGCTCATCCCGTTTTGCATCGAGCATGGGAAGAACGTAATCCGCATTGTAGCCGATATTGTATATGATACAGTTCCATGCTAACGCATGCAACGTTGGAACCGGAACAATGGGTATATTCCACGCATAGCACAACCCCTTTGCTACGCTCAAACCGATTCGCAGTCCCGTGAACGAGCCGGGTCCGATAGAGATGGCGATGGCATCCACCGGTGTACGGTGTGTGTCGCGCGATATGAGAACGTTGTCAATGAGCGAAAGCAATTTCTCTGAATGGACGTGCGGCTCATTAAGCGAATGTTCTGAAAGAACTCTTCCGTTCTCAACAAGAGCGGCTGCACAAATCACGGTTGATGTTTCAATGGCAAGAACCATTATGCCGCAACCCCATATAATCGAGAGATGGATAATTCCCGTTCCTGCTCGGATGCGCCAAGCTGAAAACGGACTTCATACCGCTCGCGCGGGAGAACTTCGTCCGCTTTTTCCGCCCATTCGATAAGGCAAATGCCATCGTCCAGCGCGTACTCTTCGAATCCAAGCTCATCAAGCTCGGAGTATGAAGCAATCCGGTACAAATCGAAGTGATAGACAGGCGTAGAGCCTGCGCTGTACACGTTCATAATCGTAAATGTTGGGCTTGCGACATGCTCGCGCACGCCGAGGGCTTCACAAATTCCTTTAATAAAACGGGTTTTTCCGGAGCCAAGCTCGCCGTAGCAGGCGACAATGTCGCCCGGTTTCAATTGCAGCGCAAATTGTCTGCCGGCTTGAATTGTTTCTGTTTCGCTGTGTGTGCGAAGCGTGTCCATTGCTGTAGAGTTTATCCCTTTGGCTCGAGCTTGATGGCGGGCAAAATCATTTCTTCCATCGAGATACCGCCGTGCTGGAAGCTGTCCCGGTACTGTGCGACGTATTTATGAAAATCGGTCGGGTAAACAAAATAAAAATCTTCTTTTGCTATTAAGTAATTAACAGTGATTCCGCGCCGCGGCAGGCGGAACTCTTTCGGGTCTTTAACAAAAATTGCATGGCGCTCGTCCGCTTTCAGGTTTCTGCCGAACTTATACCGCAAGTTGGTTGACGCCTGTCTATCCGCGATAACTTTGGTATGACGGAGACTGCGGATGCTTCCATGGTCGGTCGTAATCACGATGGTGACGTTTTTCTGGTGCGATAATGTACGCAGCATTCCAAGCAGCGAGGAGTGCATGAACCAGGATTTCGTCAGCGAGCGGTACGCGGATTCATTTGGCGCGATTTCCTTCAGCAATTGAGAATCGGAGCGTCCATGCGCGAGCATATCAACAAAATTCACGACAATGGAGGTCAGCTTGTTGTTGGTGAACGAAAGAATATTTTGCTCGATTCCCCTGCCGTACTCGGGGTCTAAAATTTTCACGTATTTCGGGTCCGGTTTAATATTGACCTTCCTGCGCTGGAGCAGGTTGACAAGAAATTCCGGTTCGTGCTTATTGCGGCTGTTATCATCGTCCTCCCATTGTTCCCATATTTCGGGGAAGCGAACTTCGATTTCATCGGGATATGCCCCGCTGAAAATCGCGTTGCGGGAATACGGAGTCGCCGTGGGGAGAATAGAGTAATAATATTGACGCGAGATGGTATAGTATTCTCGCAACACTTCTTCGAACGTAAGCCACTGGTCAAGCCTCATGCAATCTATCACGAAGAGAAAGACAGATTTCTGTTCCTGAAGCTCCGGTATAACAAACTTATCAACAACATCAATCGAAAGCGCAGGGCGGTTTTTTTGTTCGAGCCAATCGCGGTAATTCCTCTCGACGAATTTTGAGAATTCGACGTTGCACTCCCGCACTTGATCGGCGAACGTTTGCTGCAAGCCGGATTCGGGATGCGCGTCAAGCTCCAATCCCCAGTGCGAGACCTTATCGTAGAGCTGAATCCAATCATCGGCATCTAAGGATGATTGAAGAGAAAGAGAAATATCCTGCAATTCCTTAATGTAATCTCTCGATACATACTGCTCGGTGATTTTTTTCCCTTCAAGGAATTTTTTGCAGGTCAATAATATCTGGCTCGGATTGACAGGCTTGGTAAGGTAATCGCTTATTTTTGTTCCGATGGCGTCTTCCATCAAGCCTTCCGTTTCGTTCTTCGTCACCATAACAACGGGAAGCGCAGGCCGCTCATCTTTAATGACAGAAAGCGTTTGCAGTCCCCCCATTCCAGCCATCATTTCATCGAGAAACACAAGGTCAAAAGGTTTGGAGCGAACAAGGTCAATAGCGTCTTCGCCATTGGTTGCCGTTTCGACAGAGTAGCCTTTTTCAGTGAGAAAATAGATATGCGAGCGGAGGAGATCAATCTCGTCGTCCACCCAGAGAATTTTACCTTTTGATATATTCATGGGTCAATCTTAAAGATACATATTTCAGTGTAGAGAAACAAAGTAGTGGTTTCTTCTCAACAATTACTTTAGATAATAAATTCCCTTTCCGCGTGAACAGGAACGGGTTGAAATAGCGTGTGATGGCTTCGGTACAAAGGAGTGTGAGTTTCGAGGTGATCAAAAAAAGCATGGTACACTTCAGGCATTAGATTTCTGAAATGGCGGATATTTTTCTACAACTTCGTACAAATCGGCTCGACGATCTTTCCAGTTCAGCACGCTGCCGGTTTGCCGGTGCTTTTTTAATAATTCAAGGTCAACGTCATCGATAATTACCGTTTCGATGTTGGGCGTTGCTTCCGCGGAAATCGCATCTCGCGTGAAGGGAATATCGGAAGGGGTGAAAATCGCAGACTGCGCATAATGAACGTCTAAGTTCTCAACGGAAGGGAGATTACCGACACAACCCGCAATGACAACAAAGACATGGTTCTCAATACAACGCGCCTGCGCGCAATACCGGACTCGCAGATAGGCATACCGTTCATCCGTGTTAAACGGCGTAAAGATAATTTGCGCCCCTTGCTGAACGGCAATCCTGCTCAGTTCAGGGAAAACGATGTCGTGACCGATTTGAATGCAAATTTTACCGCAGTCGGTATCGAACACGTTGAGCGTATTTCCCGGCATAACACCCCACCACCGTTGTTCATTCGGCGTGATATGTAATTTGTACTGCTTTTCTATGGTTCCGTTTCTTCGGAACAGGTACGAGACATTGTAGAGATAATCCTCTTCAACGGTGAAGTGCGAGCCGCCGATGATATTGA
>SCUC01000290.1 GCA_004322375.1 Bacteroidota bacterium | reverse complement strand
CAATGGAGGATTCAAGAGCCCGTTCTTCAACCGTTACTCCTTTTGCTTGAGAAAGGGAGTCGCGTAGCATTACTGTAGGTTCCCAATTTGCCCCAAGATAAAATTGACTGACCGGATCTCCATATTGATTTACATAGGAGACGGAACAATTGAGTCCCTGCCTGCTGAGAACGCTTTGCGCCCACGCTTTGAACGCTAGCTTTTTAAGAACGGCGGGATTCTGTTCATTGAGTTCATGTACAAGTTGGTTTGTAGAAAGCTCGCGCAGAGCTTGTTGTGTGATGAGTGAAAAATAGCTATCAGCGGGACGAAAAATATTCGACGCAAGAAATTCTACATGCGAACGATCAAATTCATGCACTTTCTTATCCAGCGGGTAGATAAGCCCGACAATGCTTGTCAAGACAACCAGCATCAGGGCACGAGGAGTAACGATGCTTTGTTGAATGTTGTTTGCATTAATGAAGAAAACGCAAACAGCAAAAGCAGCGATGTATCCAATTCGTTCAAGCTGGGTAAATAGAGGATTCGGGTGGATATACCCGACAAGAAGACTCCCCGCGATGAGAATTCCGGTTACGAAAAGAAGTGAAAAGAATGGTTTTACCCGCGATTGAAATGCGATACCGTACATGCGCTGCAAAAGCAAAATCCCAAGGACTGCAGCGATCACAAGAGCGAGTACAATGATAAATATGCTAAGTAACATCATTCCAAGATTCAAAGGAGGAATGATGTACATTCTATCATTATAATTTAGCGTAGAATCGAACACGCTGCTGTGAATGACAGCGGCAATCCCTCGAAGCAATATGGGAAGTATCATCGCAAAACCGGCGGCGGAAAGACTAAAAGAAATTTTGCTGACCTTACTTGCCCATTGAAAATAACGAATAAGTCCGTTGCTAATAAGCACAATTGTCCAGAGCAAGCAGAGGGAGGAGAGAAACATATCGCCGATTGATTTAGCGATGCCAAATCCGAACGCTGATGCAAATAAGGAAGGCTCAAAAATGTCCAGTGTAATGAATGAAGCAGGAAAGTCAATGAACACTAACGCATACCGAACGATCCATATACAGGCGATATTCCACACGAGGGAGGGCATCGCACGACTTCGTATTTTTCGTACCGATGAAATTCCTAGCATCATGAGGAAGAGCATTCCTAGCATTGCTATATCCCGGATTCGTTGAAAGATAAAATTACTGTCTTCCCGGCTCTCTTCTAAGGAAAAAGAGGGGAGAATAGCTTCTCCCAATTTTTTCCCATGGATATCATGAAGGGGAATTCCTAAAATGTTTTCATTCTTCTGAGAAGTTCTTGCCTGTTCAAAATTAAATGTGCCATCAATTTCAAATTGCGAAGAGAACGTTGCGGTAAAAGCATTTTGATTGATAAACCTGTTGCTGATAGGGTACTTCACATCGAAGAGACGTTTTGCTACGACGTATCCGATAGGTGAAGTTTTTTCTCGAATGGAAATAACGACGACAAGAAATGAATATATGGGACCTTGAACTCCGAACGAAGTGTCATCAGAGGCAAGCCAGAGAATGTCGGTTTTTATTCCTTCGTTGCCATTCCAGGAGAATAAGGTTTTCGATGAATCAAACAGCTCAACGGTGCAGCTATTGAGAGGTAGTTGTTGCAATCGTTCAAAGCATTGTTGGGTTGAGTGAGAACTATTGGTAAGCGCCGCTTTGATAACCGAATCTTCAGATATGCTACGGGCGACATCAACGATTTGGTTTTGATACTTTGCAAACGATTGTTGTACATCGTCGGCTCGCGCTTGTTCTTTCTCAAATTGTAGTTGTTGCCAACCTTGCTCGATGGATTGAAGATAAAAATATTGT
>SCUC01000289.1 GCA_004322375.1 Bacteroidota bacterium | reverse complement strand
CACCCGGTCATTGAATACGCTTTAGAAACACCGTTCACTGTTACTACATGGTCTTTTATCCTATTGATGCTTCCGATGCTGAAATGTTTCGCGCCATCATAAATAACTTTCTCATAAATTTCATCGGACACAACATAGATGCCGGTTTCAGCGACCACCTCTGCCAATTCTTCCATCTCTTGTTGCGTATAAACTGCTCCTGTCGGGTTTGATGGGGAATTGAAAATGAATGCTTTCGTTTTCGCAGTAACGGCTTCGCGTAATTGTCGCGCAGTAATCTTAAAACTGCTTTCATGGGTAGAGCGAATCACGATTGGAATTGCGTCAACCAATTTAACCATTTCTGGATAGCTCACCCAATACGGAGAGGGAATGATAACTTCATCGCCGGGATTGCATAATGCTTGAAGTGAATTAAAAAGAGAATGCTTCGCACCGGTCGAAACGACAATTTGTGAAGGCTCAAAATGAAGGTTATTATCTTCCCTAAACTTCTTGACTATTGCTTGGAGAAGCTCAGGAATTCCCTCGTTGGCTGTGTAGCGCGTAAAATTTTCTTGTATCGCTTGAATAGCCGCTTGCTTGATATGTTCCGGCGTAGGGAAATCGGGCTCTCCTGCCGTTAGGCTTAGAACGTCAACGCCCTCCGCCTTTAAACGGCGGGCAAGTGAAGTCAATGCCAATGTCTGTGATTCTTCTAACTGATCTATTTTATAAGAACGTGATTTCATGATAAATTCTCCTTGATGATTCTGTCGGAGTTATAATTTCGACTTCTTTTTAAATTTCTTCCCAACATGGTTGGGACGCACCTTCGTCGCTCCACAAGGGTGTTGTCTTAAAAGTTGAAGAACGTAGAGTCCGATTCGTAATCGGACAAATTGTTAGCCGAAATTTTATCGAATTCTATTTATCCGTTCGCGGAACGGACTCTACGATGTACTTTTGAGACAGTCCCGTCCCCGCCGTGTGCGCTCCTCACGGCAACGATAACAACACAAACATGCCTAATCGAACAGGTCCGGCTGTTCTCTTACCGCTTTTTCAATTTCTTCTTCAATTTTTCTTCAACTAGTTCCGGTACGAATCCCGAAACATCCCCCCCATACGTAGCAATTTCTCGAACGAGACTTGAGCTGAGGTACGTGTACTTTTCATGCGGCATAAGATACACAGTTGTTAATCCTTCTCCGAGTTTTCGATTCGTTAACGCCATCTGAAATTCATATTCAAAATCTGAAACAGCACGCAAACCTCGCACAATAACGTTAGCCCGCTTCTTTTTCGCATACGAAACAAGCAGTCCCTCAAAACTATCAACCTCGACATTCGCTAAATGGTTCACACAAGACCTGATCATCGTTACTCGTTCGTGAGAAGTAAAAAGAGGTCGTTTTGAAGAATTTCGAGCTACAGCAACAATCACAATAGAAAATATTTCAGCCGCTCTCTCGATAATATCAAGATGACCATTTGTGAGAGGGTCAAATGTCCCGGGATATATAGTTATCGTTTTCAAGGTCAAGAGTAAATTGTTCTTAATTGAACTCGTGTATTCGTTTAAGATTTTTCTAAGGAATCACGATCTGCATAGTATCAGTTCATCGTTATGGAACCTGATGCGTCAAAAAACTCACACGTGTCTGCCCGAATTCTTTTGTCACAACAAGTACGCTTTGTTCAGGGGGTTTTAATTCTAGTAGTTTCGTATGCTCTATGATAAGAAATCCCCCCTTCCTGAGCAAGTTCTTTTGAAAAATGAGGTCTGGCAGTTCGTGCGTTTGCCCAAATGCGTATGGTGGGTCAGCAAAAATCAAATCGAATTGTTCTTTGCAAAACTGAAGGTAGCTCAACCCTTCCGATTGCAACACCTCACATCTTTCATCACACTTCAGAAGCATTATATTTTTTTTGATGCTTTGTATAACGTGAGAATGCAATTCAACAAAAACAACGTTTCTTGCTCCACGGCTTAACGCTTCAAATCCTAAGCTGCCGCTTCCTGCAAACAAGTCTAATACATCCGCTCCATGTAGTGCAAGGCGATTCTGAAGCATATTAAAAATTGTGCTTTTTACTCTATCCGTCACCGGACGAACTAAACCGTCAGGGACTGACGCTAGTACCCTCCCCTTAAATTCTCCTGATATAATCCTCATTGCTATTGATTCACTTCGTGCATACAGTTTATCCAACGATGGGTTTTAGAAACTGTTAGAAAACTCCTCCCAACAAGGATTTTGTCAGGCTGAGCGGAGTCGAAGCCTCGATTTTGGTACATATTCATCCTTCGACTCCACTCAGGATGACGGTTTCTCTGGTTTTCGGAC
>SCUC01000288.1 GCA_004322375.1 Bacteroidota bacterium | reverse complement strand
TAAAATTGGCAAGAACGAAGTACAAGGATCGAAGCCCCAGGATGGCAAATATATTCGAGGTGAACACAATGAAAGGGTCGCGCGTGATTGCAAAAATCGCCGGAATTGAATCTGTAGCAAATGCCAGATCAGTGCTTTCAACGACAACGAGTACGAGAAATAATGGAGTCATGTGGAGCTTATGATTTTTCCGTACAAAAAATTTACTCCCTTCGTACCCGGGCGTTATGGGGAAAAACTTCTTGCAAAATTTGACAAAAGGATTTTTCTCCGGTTTGATTTCGTCATTATCTTTTTGCAGAGCGAGCTTGATTGCTGTAAACACAAGGAATGCCCCAAAGAGGTATAATATCCAGTGAAATTGAGCAATAAGGGCGGAACCGACAAGAATAAAAAATGCTCTCATAACAATTGCGGATAAAATTCCCCAAAAAAGAACTCGATGTTGGTGTTGTGGAGCAACTGCAAAGTAGGAGAAAATAACTATAAAGACGAACAAATTATCCACAGAGAGCGCTTCCTCAACGATGTATCCGGCAAGAAATTGCAACGCCATCTCTTTGCCAAACCGAAAATACACAAATACATTGAAAAGCATGGCAAGAGAAATCCAAACTGCGCTCCAGGCAAGAGCTTCTTTCAAGCCTGGGAAGTGTGCCTTACGTTGAAATACTCCAAGGTCAATAATTAAGACAACAAGGACAAAGACAAGAAATAAGATGATGATGAGAGATTCGCTCACAGAGATATTCCGTTAATAATAAATCCTTCGCCGCGCAGACGGGTTTTCCAACAATACCAATTGTGGAAAAATACGCGGCGAAGGATTGTAATGTTATTGAGATCGAGAGATGTTATTTACCGTTTACCCATCATAATGTAATCCCGCGTTCCATGTCCAAGGTAAACCTGTCTCGGTCGCGCAATTTTCTGTTCAGCATCCATCAAGAGTTCTTCCCACTGTGCTACCCATCCCGATGTACGCCCGATGGCGAACAGGACAGGGAACATCTCGACCGGGAAGCCCATGGCTTGATAGATGAGACCGGAATAGAAATCAACGTTCGGGTATAATTTCCGTTTGACGAAGTATTCGTCTTCCAGAGCGATGCGTTCCAGCTCAAGGGCAATATCGAGCTTCGGATTTCGACCTGTTACTTCGAATACTTCATCGGCAAGCTGCTTGATTATTTTTGCGCGCGGGTCGTAGTTTTTATAAATACGATGACCGAATCCCATGAGCTTGCCTTTGCCTTCTTTCACGGTTTTAATGAAGGCAGGGATATTTGCTTTCGAGCCTATTTCGTCTAACATATACAGCACTTCGGCATTTGCTCCACCGTGAAGCGGACCGTACAACGCCGCTGATGCTGCTGCTGTTGCCGAATACGGGTCAACGTGCGAGCTGCCGACGCTGCGCATTGCATTCGCGCTGCAATTTTGCTCGTGGTCTGCATGTAAAATGAATAACACATCAAGCGCTCGTTCAAGCACGGGGTTGACTTTATATTTTACTTCTGTCATCTTCCAGAGCATGTTCAAGAAATTCCCTGCATAGCTCAAATCGTTATCGGGATAGACGTACGGTCTTCCAACGCTATGCCGAAAAGCGAATGCGGCAAGCGTAGGCATCTTCCCGACGAGGCGATAAATCTGTAACCTTCTCGTCGCAGGGTCTTTAATATTTTTTGCGTCCGTGTAAAACGTTGATAACGCTCCGACTGTGCTAACCAACATTCCCATTGGGTGGGCGTCATAATGAAAACCATCCATGAACTTTTTAATGTTTTCATGAATGAGCGTATGTTTCATAATATTATCCGTCCAATCCTCAAACTGCGATTTGGTCGGTAACTCGCCATTGATAATCAGGTAAGCTGTCTCAAGATAATTTCCTTTTTCTGCAAGCTGTTCGATTGGATATCCCCGGTAACGGAGTATTCCTTTATCTCCATCAATGAAGGTTATCTTGCTTTTGCAGGAAGCGGTATTCATAAATGCGGGATCGTATGTCATCATGCCGAAATCATCATCTTTTACCTTGATTTGGCGTAAGTCCATTGCTCGAATTGTATCATTCTCTATTGGGATTTCGTATTGTTTACCTGTTCGGTTATCATTTATTGTTAGCGTATTCTTAGAACTGGTTGGCTGGGCTACTTGTTGCTCAGTCAGAACTGATTTTTTTTGATCGTGTGCCATAGGATATTCTCCTTTGTTTTGTAGTTCTGATGTAGTGAATTTGTTGTTAAATATACTGAAATTTTAAGAGATTTACACTCTTTGCATCTGGCGCGAAGAAGCCGTATTTTCCAACGTATGGTTATCAAAAAAGCGTATGCTAAAATCAATATTGGATTGCGTATTCTCGGCAAGCGTGAGGATGGCTACCATGATATTGAAACAATTTTTCATCGAACAAACATCTTCGATAGGCTGATTTTTGAGCTAAATAAGGAAATATTCATCTCTGTATCCGGTTTTCCATTACCGAACGACAACAATAATTTATCTCTTAGAGCGGCAAATCTCTTGCGCCAATCATATAATCTTCCGTTTGGGGTAAAAATCGGGCTTGAAAAAAATATACCCATTGGGGCAGGGTTAGGGGGCGGAAGTTCGGATGCAGCTGCCACTCTTCTCGGACTGCGAACGCTCTGGAACCTTCCTATCTCAATAGCTGAACTCAATGTTCTAGCACAACAACTTGGCGCAGATGTTCCATACTTTTTGCATGATGATTCCGCGTACGGGACAGGAAGAGGAGATACTTTAGAGTATTTTCATCTCGATCTACCGTATTGGATTGTTCTCGTTTATCCTGCTATTCATGTCTCAACTGCGTGGGCGTATAGTCAATGTCCTGCGAAGC
>SCUC01000287.1 GCA_004322375.1 Bacteroidota bacterium | reverse complement strand
GTGCAATGTTCGTGAATCGCCACTCTTCATTTCGCGTTGTGGGAAAACCAACTCGCGAAAATTCATCCAGGGCAGCGCGTCTCAACTCATGAAGAGGAGAGTGCGCTTCACCATTCAGGCTTTTCTCTAATAATTCAAAGCCTGTGGTAAACCAATTTTTTTGTTGTGTTGTTTCTGACATTATTTCAATTGCTGTGTTAAAAGGTTACTTTGTTGTGGCAAATACGAAGTTGTCCAGAGAAAATCTAATGCTCCACACGGCGTCCTCGCCGTGTGGAATTCTAATCGTATGGATAGTTCTGCGAGGAGCAGACCGAGCGATAGAACATTTTGGTCAGTCATAATAATTCTTACGCTGCCTGTTCCTTCACCCAATCATATCCTTTTTCTTCAAGCTCGAGAGCTAATTCTCTCCCGCCGGACTTTACTATCTTGCCGTCTTGAAGGACATGAACATAGTCCGGGACGATGTAATTTAATAATCGCTGGTAATGGGTAACAACAATCGTCGCATTATCTTTTTTTCGTAATTTATTCACGCCATCAGCGACGTCGCGCAAAGCATCAATATCTAATCCCGAATCGGTCTCATCGAGGATAGATAATGTTGGTTCAAGTACAGCCATCTGGAAAATTTCGTTTCGTTTTTTTTCTCCTCCTGAAAATCCTTCATTCACAGACCGGTTTAACAAATTTTCTGTAAGATGAAGCACTTTCAACCGCTCTCGCACAAGCGCGAGAAACTCGACAGCATCCAAAGGCTCAAGCCCCCTATGCTTCCTAATTTCATTCAATCCTGCTTTGAGGAAATAGGTATTGCTGACACCGGGTATTTCTACAGGGTATTGGAAAGCAACAAACACTCCCTCACGGGCTCGCTCTTCAGGATCCATTTCAAGAATATTTTTTCCGTTGAAAAGGACTTCACCCTCTGTCACCTCATACGTTTCACGTCCGGCAATTACTTGAGCTAACGTGCTTTTACCTGAACCATTTGGTCCCATAATGGCATGTACTTCGCCCGGTTTAACGGTTAAATTAATTCCTTTGAGAATATTTTTGCCATTGATGCTGGCATGTAAATTTTTTATTTCTAACATTGTCTTCCAATTCTAAATATTAAATTACTGGGTCGGGGTACAACTACCTCCCATTTAATTTTTTTCCCTTTTGCATTTTTCATTTTGCATTGAGTATTAACCGACGCTTCCTTCAAGACTTATTCCAAGCAGTTTCTGAGCTTCAACTGCAAACTCCATTGGCAGTTCGCGGAATACTTCCTTACAGAAACCATTCACAATCATATTGACTGCATCTTCAGTAGATAACCCGCGTTGCTTACAGTAAAAGATTTGGTCTTCGCCTATCTTTGATGTTGATGCTTCATGCTCAACTGTCGAAGATGTATTCTTCACTTCGATATAGGGGAAGGTATGCGCGCCGCATTTATCCCCAATCAACAGCGAATCGCATTGGGAAAAATTACGAGTGTTCTCAGCTTTTTTATGTACCTGTACAAGTCCGCGATAGGAATTATTCCCAAATCCGGCTGAAATTCCTTTTGAGACAATCGTGCTTCGCGTATTCTTTCCGATATGAACCATCTTTGTTCCCGTATCAGCTTGCTGGCGATTGTTTGCTACTGCAACCGAATAAAATTCTCCAATGGAATTGTCCCCTTGTAAAATACAGCTTGGATATTTCCAGGTGATTGCAGACCCGGTCTCAACCTGCGTCCACGAAATTTTCGAGCTGACGCCGGCGCATTTGCCTCGTTTGGTAACAAAATTATAAATCCCTCCCTTTCCTTCCTTATCGCCGGGATACCAATTTTGAACGGTTGAGTATTTTATCTGTGCATTATCAAATGCCACAAGCTCAACGACAGCCGCGTGTAATTGGTTAGTGTCCCGTATTGGCGCCGTGCAGCCTTCTAAATAGCTGACGTAGCTTCCCTCTTCGGCAACGATAAGAGTACGCTCAAACTGTCCGGTATCGGCAGTATTAATTCTGAAATATGTCGAGAGCTCCATCGGACAACGAACGCCTTTAGGGACATAACAAAATGAACCGTCAGTGAATACCGCCGAATTAAGCGTCGCAAAATAGTTATCCGTATATGGAACGACCGAGCCAAGATACTTCTTGACCAATTCTGGGTATTCTTGTACCGCCTCAGAAAAAGAACAAAAGATAATTCCTAAATTTTTCAACTTTTCTTTGAAGGTCGTTGCAACGGATACGCTATCAAATACTGCGTCAACGGCAACCCCGGCAATCCGCATCTGCTCCTCAAGCGGGATACCAAGTTTTTCGTATGTGCGTCGTATTTCCGGATCAATATCATCCAGACTATTTAGTTTGTTTTTATGCTTGGGAGCAGCATAATAAATAATATCCTGGTAATTTATTTTTGGATAATGAACATTATGCCACTTCGGTTCTTCCATCGTGAGCCAGTAACGGTATGCCTTCAATCTCCATTCAAGCAGCCATTTGGGCTCATTTTTTTTGAAGGAAATCAGCCTGATAATATCTTCATTCAAGCCGCGCGGCGCTGTTTCGGTCTCGATCTGAGTAATAAAACCGTACTTATACTCCTGTGTGGCAAGAGTTTCTATTGATTGAGTTTCTGTAGTCATCGTTAGGGCGCTTTCTTCTCAACTCTCGGTAATGCAAACTCGGGGTAATTCAACTTCCATGATTGATGGTCTATCTTTATGAAAATACCGTTTTTCTCAAATTCCGTACAAATAGATTTTGCTAACTGCTCTCCATCAAAATATTGGATTTTCTTACCATTCTTTTCCCGGATGTACGACATTAATCCAAAATGGAGGTCGCGCAAAAAAATATTAGAATTGTGAATTAGCATGAATTTTGTTTTCAAATAGCTTAAGAATTCAGTTTTCTGATTTACTATATCTTCTTTTGTTTTCATAGAGTTATGACAATTGACTAATGTGCATATTCAAGTTCTTTTTGGTAATAAGGCGATAATTTCCGGAGCTTTGTTACTTCCTCTATTACCCTTGTAATTACATACTTTGCTTCGTCTTCGGTTGTAAACCTCCCCAATCCGAAACGAATTGCAGAATGAAGACGATCACTATGTAATCTAAGCGCTTTTAAGACATGAGATGGTTCGGGATCTGCAGTACTGCATGCAGAACCATTTGAAAGGGCTATATCTTTTAAGCTCATCATAAGAGTCGTACTATCCACATGTAAGAAACTCATGTTTAGATTATGAGGCAATCGGTTAGCCATGCTTCCATTAAGAAAAACATCTTCTAATTCTGAACAAAAACTCTTATACATTTCATCCCGAAGTTTAGATAACCGTTTCACTTCCAACTCTCTCAGCTCGGACGCAACTTGCAATGCTTTTGCTAAACCTATGATTCCCGGTACATTCAATGTCCCCGAACGCATCCCTCGTTCATGTCCTCCTCCATCCATTTGCATCGAAATTTTCACTTTTGGATTAGATTGACGAACAAACAATGCTCCCACACCTTTTGGTCCATAAATTTTGTGGGCATTGAATGACATTAAATCTATATTGGATGCCTGAACGTCTATCGGTAGATACCCAATCGCTTGTGTTGCATCGGTATGGAAGAATACACCTTTCTCTTTACACATTTTTCCAATTTCAGAAATAGGTTGAATTGTACCGATTTCATTATTGGCGTACAAGATAGATACCAGAATCGTTTCAGATGTTATCGCGTCATATAAACGCTGTAAATCTAGCATTCCATCTTCTTTAACTGGAAGATATGTAACCTGAAACCCACTTTTTTCCAGTCGTTTACAAACATCTAAAACTGATTTATGTTCAGTTTGAAGGGTAATGATATGATTCCCTTTTTGTCGCCATGCCTCAGCAACGCCTTTAATAGCAAGATTATTCGATTCTGTCGATGAGCTTGTAAATACTATTTCTTTTGATGCTGCAGCAATAGTTTTAGCAATCGCGCCCCGTGCCTGTTCGACTCCCTCCTCTGCAATCCAACCAATACTATATTGACGGCTGGCAGGATTCCCAAATCTCTCGGTAAAATATGGGAGCATTGCGTCCAGAACCCGTTTATCCACCGGAGTTGTCGCATGATAATCCATATAGACAGGCTTGTGTATCATACTAATTCCATAATGGTCATTTCTTCCATTACTTTATTGATGCTGCCCTGAAGCTTTAATAACGGATCTTTTATCGTACATTGTTTATGAATTGTGCAGCTATCGGCAGGATGAGATTCGCATTGCATAATCGCGAAAGAAGGTCTATCCTCGATTGCATCAACCACTGAAGCAATCGTCAGAGTAACAGGATGCTTAACAAGAGTGTAGCCGCCGCGAACTCCTTGATATGAGGAGATAAACCCTCGCTTCGCAAGCTTTTGCATTACCTTAGCAAGCAAATCATATGGTAAATTATACCGCTCTGAAACTTCTTTGGCGGTATAAATTTGACCTAATTGACCTTTTGCCATGTGGCTAAGGGCAATTAATCCGTATTCCACTCTTTTTGATAATTGAAACATTTAAATACGACAATAATAGTCCGTTTTAGGTGCAAAAAAGATTCCGCTACTGCGGAATCTTTTTT
>SCUC01000286.1 GCA_004322375.1 Bacteroidota bacterium | reverse complement strand
AGGCGGAGATACGCTGCTTGTCGGCGGAGATTTTGAAAAGGCAGGCGACTCCACAACGTATCATCTTGCAAGGTGGGATGGAAGAAAGTGGTCGAGCGTTTGCAACAGCTTTAACGGCAGAGTGCATACGGTCATGCGCGCGAAGAACGGCGATATGTATGTTGGCGGGGCGTTTCTCAGTCTTCATTACATTGCAAAATGGAACGGAACATGCTGGGAAAGGTTCGGCAGAGCTAATGATTTTGTCAGCTCAATTGTAGAGTTTGGCAGTTATATTTATGTGAGCGGGGCTTTTGGTCAAATCGGAGGCGTAACCTCTGTTACCGGATTTGCGCGTTGGGATGGCAATAGATGGACAGGGCTATCGAACCCTTGCGGGGGGAATTCCGGCATCTTTACACACGATACATACATGGCTATTTACCCCTCCGACTAACCTCCTTTTGTATATTGTCCTCCCTTTCTTTATTTTTGTAGATATGGCTCATGCTGACATTGTAATGCAAGGATTTCGGTAGTATGGATGAGATACTGGATATTCTTGAATCATTAAAATTGTTCTATAAAAACTTCGGGATATTTCTCGTTCGCTTGTTAGCGGGATTTCTTCTCTTAATTATCGGCTGGGTTATAGCAGATTCTATTCGAAAAATCGCCCTGAAAATATTCAAGCTGCTTCGCATAGATAACATCGCGGAAAAAGTGGGCATCGAAGATTTTCTTCTCCTTGGGGGAGTTCAATACACAACTGTGACTCTTCTCGCGCGAACTGTTTACTGGTTCATCATGGTTTCGGTTATCCTTGCAACGTTGAACGTGCTGGGGCTGCAATCTACGACTGATATTTTCAACAAGCTGGTATTTTACATCCCGACGTTTATCGCGGCGATGTTAATTCTTATCTTCGGAATATTTTTAGCAAAATTCGTTCAAGCGGCATTAACAACGTATTTGAATACTATCGGGATGTCGAACGGGGGAGTACTCGGCGCTCTCGCGAAATATATGGTGATAATATTTATCGGATTCATCGCGTTAGAGCAGCTATCCATTGGCGGCTCTATTTTAGTTTCAGCCTTTCAAATCGCATTTGGGGCGGTATGTTTTGGTTTCGCGCTCGCATTCGGCATGGGCGGGAAGGAGTGGGCTGCGAAATTTTTGGACTCAATCTTTAAGAAAGATTCGAAGTGATTATAGATTGTCACACCCACCTTAATAACTACCATAACGAAGAGCAGGAATCGCTCGCAACGAGCTTAGAAAATTTACAACGTGAGATGAGGAAGAATCGCGTTACCATTTCTCTTGTGCTGACTTCCTATAAAATCACGCCGGGGCGTCCCTCAACGCGCAGCGTTGTGGAAGCTACGCGACATCTCAATAGCATCTATGTTGTAGCCGGTATTAATTACTATACGTTCCACAAGGATGAACTGATTGAATTACGTGAATATATCCGCGAAGGTAAAGTACGCGGGCTGAAAATTTATCCCGGCTACCAGGAGTTTTATCCGAACGACGCGAAGCTGGAGCCTCTGTTCGAGCTGGCGCAGGAGATGGAGATACCATTGATGGTGCATACGGGAGATACATTCACTCCAAAAGGAAAAATTAAATATTCTCACCCGCTTCACTGCGATGACCTTGCCGTTGACCACCCGAAGTTGAAAATAGTAATTTGTCATCTAGGAAATCCCTGGTTCCGGGACTGCATGGAGGTTGTGTATAAAAATGCCAATGTCTATACGGATTTTTCCGGGCTGGTGCTTGGTAATTTTACCGACAGGTTTGAACAATACATGGCAAAGCAGCTTCACGAAATGATTGTGTGGGGATTGGAGCCGGATAAATGTTTGTACGGCAGCGATTGGCCCATTTCCTCGATGGAATCGTATCTGGATTTTATGGATGAGATAAAAATTCCGGTGAAGGATAAGCGGAAAATAATGTTTGAGAATTCTGTGCGGCTGTTTAAAATTCCCATTGACCAGTTTCAGTTGAGAGGAGATTCGTTCTTTGAACGATTGCGGGTGAACGGGAAGAAGATGGTTGAGTAGATGAGTATGTGAGTATGTGAGTAGATGAGTATGTGAGTAGTTGAGTATATGAGTAGTTGAGTAGAGGAGTGATGGGCTTTGTAATGGGTGTCGAGGATGATTCTCTACGAAACGTATGCTACCGCACAAGAATGGAAATTACATTAATGGAGAACAGCCCGTGCAGTATGTTAAGTCTGATTGGGAATAAGATGTTCAGAATTTTAAACAGAATCAGGTGTAGGCGTCAAGGAGTGGTCCATGATGCCCCAGTAAAAAGAATAAAATATGTTTTCTTTTTTACTTTGTGCATGATAACGATTACGTATCCGCAAACTGAACGAGATAGTTTACTTGACTACCTCTATAAGAAAGGTTTGATAAACGAGGAAACGTTTTTACGCTCAAGACCAAAGGAAGTGATTGAAAAGGAAAAGAGGCAGAGAATAGTTGAGTCACAACAACGCATTATTAAAATGCGCGATTCCTTAAATAATAAATTCGTTATTGATTTCCTCCTTACATATAAAGCTAACAACGATAAACCGCATATTGACACGTCAACCTTTGAATGGGTGGATGAAATCCGTTTAGTAAAAAGCAATTACAATAAAAAGCATTGTGTTGAACAATTTCAGATTGGTGGTTATTTCACACTATATAAAATTCCTCCCTCAAAGGATAGTTTAACTTATTACATCCTTATAGATTCTAGTTCTCCGGGGAACGGTTCTTTCTATCTTTTTGAAAATAATTTAAGTAAATGGATTTTTTTGGATCATTTTGAAATAAGGTCCCGAGGATGTCATTTTATTTTTAGTACTTTAAACGGGTGTAATATAATCAAGACCTCTCGTATGAGTTGGGGAACTGGATATATTCTTGAGGAAGAAGTCTATCGAAGCATCATGAATGGAAAATTTAATATTTTATTTAGCTCAAGACCTGCGGAACTCACATTATTTGATGGAGTAAATGAAACTTGCATTATACGTAATGTAGATTTTGTTGATATCAACCAAGACGGATTCTTAGACATCGTAGAAGAAGAAACGATGCAGAATGGATGTAATGTGGAATTTGGTCAAATACAGCATGTATTTTTTTTACCCGAAGATGAAAGAACGCCTATTAGTCTTGACCCGGAAGCAATTAACTGGAAAAAAGTCAGTAGGTATTATTGGAATAATGAATCATTTTCATTTGAAGAAGAATAATATCAGTTTTTTCCAAGGTGTCACGGACTTTTTCACAATAAACATCATGCCAACGTTGCCGAGTAATGGGAACTTTGCAACTTTGCAAAGTTTGTAAAAAGTGGTACTCTTTTGCAAAGTTGCAAAGTGTTGCATTCTTTGCCGAGGCAGTTTCTGCAGAGTGTGGACAGTGATAGCACGGTATCATTAGAGAATTGTCAAGATATTTCAGAGAGCTATTTGGGTCTATGAATTTTGACAAGTTTGACAGGTTCGACATTTTAGACACATACCGTATTCAATGTCAAAATGTCAGAGTGTTGGTTGAATAAAAGTGGAATTTGGACATTTTAATTGTGGGTTTGTTGGGTTTATTTCAAAGCAAAGTTCTACGGGAGAGTGGGGATGAGTGGAAGTGAGCATATTGAGTTAGCCCTGTTTCCTTCCTCAATGCCAAAATAAACTCCCCCAAAGTGATTTATTCGCTTGACTTTTCTATTATTTTAGCTTATTATGCTACGTTCTAATTACCTCTATCAAAGGAAACTTATGGTTACTTTATACAATATCCGCGTCAATGTAATTGTTTGTGTTGTTCTTTTTCTTCTCATATCATCAATCGTACAAGCCCAGCCAATTGGCGGCGCTCCGGGAGTGGAAACACGCCGGGCAGCTATCAATTTTCTCTCGGTTGCGGCGTCGGCAACGCCTGAAATAGGAATCCATACGAGATTAAAAAAGATTCCACCGGAGGTTGAGCCGCCACGATATCTTCCCGTACCTGAAGGCGTAGGGCTTCCTACGGATATGCCCGAAGGACTCCACATCAAAATTCCCGCGGAAATCATGAGTTCCCCGTCTCCTCCTCCCGCCGATGATTTTGCAGCGTTATCAGACAACAATACTGCTATCCCTCCAGATGTTCATGGCGCAGCAGGTCCGAGTCATTTAATGGTAACGTTGAATTCACAGGTGCGGATTCAGGATAAAACGGGTGGCGTCATTAGTACAATGTCTCTTGATTTGTTCTGGTCGAGCCTGGGAAGCCCCAATGCCTTTGACCCGCGGATTTTGTACGACCCCTACGCGAATCATTGGATATTTGTTTCCGCCGCAAATCCCCAGCTTGCAAGCTCTGCTATTCTCATTGGAGTTTCCGCCACAAGCGATCCGACGGGAAGCTGGAATTTATTCTCCGTGGACGCGGACCCGACGAATACGAAATGGGCAGACTACCCCTGCGTCGGATTCAACAAAGATTGGATAACCGTACAAATCAATATGTTCACGATGGCGGGAGCGTTTAGCAATTCCAAAGTTTACATCTTTAAGAAATCGGATTTATATACAGATGTTGCCGCTACACATACGTTGGTTTCTTTAGATATGAGTCTTGGCGGCACACAGGTGCCGGCGCTTACGTATGATAATAGTTTGTCAACATTATATCTTGTTCAAAACTGGAACGGCAATTCCGGCGGTAACGGGTTTTTACGGCTGTACACGATAACAGGTTCGATTGGGTCTGAGGTAGTAACCCCCTCATCATTTGTAACCACGGCAAATCCGTGGCAGGAAGATGCGACGGGTGGACCGGATTTTGCCCCGCAGCTTGGTTCAGTTCAAAAAATAGCGGCAAATGATTCGCGAATTCAAAATGTGGTTTATCGCAATGGTTCGCTCTGGACGACACAAACAGTTTTTCTCCCTGCATCGGGGACAACAACGAGAAGCTCGGTGCAATGGTGGGAGCTTACTACGGGCGGCGTCATCACGCAGCGGAGTCGCGTGGATGACCCCACGAACACAAATTTTTATGCGTTTCCCAGCATTGGCGTCAATAGCAATGATGAAGTGGTAATCGGTTATTCAAAGTTTTCTGCAACGACGTATGCAAGCGGGTGGTATTCCTACCGCTCGGCTTCCGATGCCGTTAATACATTGCGCGACGAAGTCGAGCTCAAAGCGGGGGAAAATCCATATTACAAGACATTTACCGGAGATGAAAATCGCTGGGGAGATTATACCAATACTGTTGTTGACCCGTCGAATGATATTGACTTGTGGACAATTCAAGAGTATGCTGCAACCCCTGCAAACCGGTGGGGAACATGGTGGGGAAAAATTGCTACACCGGTTGTACAATTT
>SCUC01000285.1 GCA_004322375.1 Bacteroidota bacterium | reverse complement strand
GCCACAGGAATGAATATTAACGCGGGTGATAACCATTCCTACAGGGGCATGATTCAGACTGATGCTTCGATTAATTCAGGAAATAGCGGCGGTCCTCTCATCAATTCCGTCGGCGAAGTCATTGGCGTGAATTCAGTTATTTTTACTCCCAATCAAGGAAGCGTAGGCGTGGGGTTTGCCGTTCCCAGCAACCGGGTAAAGCGGGTGCTGGATGAATTGAAGAAATCGGGAAAAGTTGACCGCGATTATTGGACGGGTCTCGATGTGCAGACTATTGATTCACGCGTTGCGCGGTATTTTGGATTAGACAGGGCAGAAGGAGTGATTGTCAGCGATGTGAAACGAAATAGCCCCGCGTCGCGCGCCGGATTTAAGGTGGGCGATATTATTGTTGAAATCAATAATGAGCGAATTACAGGAGAAGAAAGCATTAACGGCTTGGCTGCAGACGCGAGACCGGGTGAACTATGGAAGGTTCGTATCCTGCGCGACAAGCAATACCAAACGCTAGAATTGAAGCTGGAAAGAAATCAATGATTCCCCGCTACACGCGCCGCGAAATGGGAGCGGTTTGGTCGGAAGAAAATAAGTTCCGAATTTGGTTAGAAATTGAATTACTCGCCTGTGAAGCGCAGACGCAGTTCGGCGTGATACCCAGCGAAGCTGCGGCTGAAATCCGACAAAAAGCATCGTTCGACATATCACGAATTGATGAAATTGAGCGTACGGTCAACCATGACGTAATTGCCTTTTTGACGAATGTTGGCGAATTTGTTGGACCTGCCTCGCGATTCATTCACCTCGGTATGACCTCCTCGGACGTGCTGGATACCGCTCTTGCGGTGCAAATGAAGCAATCGGGAGAATTGCTTCTTTCCGGATTAACGACACTTTCAGATATTCTTGCTCAACGCGCCAGGGAATTCAAATACACAATAACCGTCGGGAGAACGCACGGCATTCATGCAGAACCGACAACCTTCGGGCTCAAGCTTGCCCTCTGGTACGATGAAACGCAACGAAACATCGAACGGTTGCAACGCGCAACCGGAGCCGTTTCATTCGGACAGATTTCTGGCGCGGTCGGGACGTACGAACATCTCGACCCTGCTGTGGAACGATACGTCTGTGAAAAATTAGGATTGAAACCCGCCCCCATTTCAACACAAATTTTACAACGGGATAATCACGCAGAATTTCTCAGCACGATTGCTCTCATCGGCAGCTCGTTAGAGAAATTCGCGACGGAAATACGGCATCTTCAGAAAACGGAAGTTCTTGAGGCGGAAGAATTTTTTTCCAAAGGGCAAAAGGGATCCTCCGCAATGCCGCACAAGAGAAACCCGATTACGTGCGAGCGTGTTGCGGGTCTTGCGCGGGTGCTTCGCGGCAACGCCCTTGCTGCGTTGGAAAATGTTTCGCTCTGGCATGAACGGGATATTACCCACTCCTCCGTTGAGCGCATTATCATCCCGGATAGCTGCATCCTCCTCGATTATATGCTGGCGCAGTTTACAAAGATTGTCAAAGATTTGCTAGTCTATCCCGAAACAATGAAGAAAAACCTTGATCTAACCAATGGCTTAATATTCTCCCAGTCCGTTCTTCTTGCTCTCGCGAAAAAGGGGATGAAAAGGGAAGACGCATACGCCGCAGTGCAGAAAGCGGCAATGGAAGTATGGCAATCTCAGCCTAAAGCTGGTAAGTCTCCGGCTGAGAGACGGAATTTCAAAGATGTTCTCAAAGAAGATAGAACAATTACATCGGCGTTATCTTCACAAGAGCTTGATGAATTGTTTGAGCTTGAGAAAAGCATAAAAAATGTGGATTATATTTTTGAACGAGTAGGGTTGAAATAACAACGAATGAAGTATAGTATGATCAAAGGAGCAATGATATTGTTACTATGCAGTTCCGTCGCATATACCCAGCAGGATAGCTCTCATTTTCTTCTCAATGATGGAACGGAAATGAACGCTTTCATTGCAAAGGTTGAACCGTGGGGATGCGTTCTCAACGATAACAGAACAGTCTTGTTTACCGTGGTGCGCGAGTTACGAACGCCAGATTCATCGGTTGCTCTGAGCATTCTCGAACAAGTTGAGAATGTAACAGCAAAACAGGAACGAGGAGAGTATGTGTTGAATTTTCAAGATGTAAAAATTCGACCTGCTCAAGCATCCGAAAGTCCGGTTACGGCGAGGGCAGCATCTATCAGCTTTGCAATTGACTATCGAAAAGAATATTGCTTTCAGGTTGATGTTTCTCCTTCAGCATACAAGTCGTTGCTGTTTTCTGCCGGGTTTTCGACAGGCTCAACTTTTTCAGGTAGCGCAACAACCTATGGGGTCTATGGTGGTTTCGGTTATGCCTGGGATTTTCCGTCAACATCGCTCTTATTTTCCGTGAATTACGGAACGGCTGTTATACAGCCTGAGATTGTCCCAAGTATAACTCAGGACGCGTGGTTGTTCAAAGGCGAAGCGCATTTTGATGCCGTATCCGACGGGACATTTATTATTATGGTTGGCGGCTACGCGTTTTTTCAGAAAGAGGGATTTGGCGAGAATGAAACATTCGGGGGGATAAAATTAGGGTTGGGGATGAAGTTTTTTCATCCCGAAACGAATTAATCTATCACAGCATTATTATTGAAAGCGACCTATGAGCAAGAAGTACCAAAACTTCATCAACGGAAAATGGACAGATGCAGCGTCCGGCAAAACATTTGAGAACCGCAACCCGGCAAACTGGAACGAAGTCGTCGGCTTATTCCCGAAATCGGGGAAAGAAGAAGTCGAAGCGGCTGTAAAGGCAGCGCGCTCCGCGTTTGAATCGTGGCGGCTTGTGCCGGCTCCCAAACGGGGAGACATCCTGAAAAAGGTGGGAGATATTATGACCGCGCGAAAGGATGAAATCGCAACGTTGATGACGCGTGAAATGGGAAAGGTGCTGTTAGAAACCCGCGGCGACGTTCAGGAAGGAATTGACACCGCTTACTATGCAGCTTCCGAGGGGCGAAGATTGTTCGGGCATACGGTGCCATCGGAGCTGCCCAATAAATTTAACATGGCAATTCGTACACCCATCGGTGTCGCGGGAATTGTAACGCCGTGGAATTTCCCGATGGCGATTCCCACGTGGAAAATATTTCCAGCGCTCTTATGCGGCAATACGGTGGTCTTCAAGCCGGCGTCCGATACGCCTGCTACGGCAACAATGCTTGCAGAAATTCTTATGGAAGCGGGAATACCGGAAGGCGTCGTCAATCTTGTGCATGGGGGCGGGGGAGAAGTGGGTATGGCAATCGTCAGCCATCCTGAAGTTGATTTGGTGAGTTTTACCGGCTCGACGGCAATCGGGAAGAAAATTTCTGAAGTGGCAAGCCAGACGCTCAAACGCGTATCGCTGGAGCTTGGCGGGAAGAATGCACAAATCGTGATGGATGACGCGAACCTCAGCCTTGCGCTCGATGGCGTGCTCTGGGGCGCGTTCGGCACAACGGGACAGCGATGCACGGCTACCAGCAGGCTGCTGTTGCATGAAAAAGTGTTCGATAAATTTATGTCCATGCTTGTTGACCGCACAAACAAGCTGAGACTTGGCGATGGGCTGCTGCCGACAACAGAAGTCGGTCCATGCGTGAATGAAGGGCAGCGGAACACCGTTCAAAGCTATGTTGAGATAGGGTTGAAAGAGGGAGCAAAACTAGCAGCAGGAGGCAAAGCAGCCACCGATGGCGACCTCGCGAAAGGGTGGTTCCATCAGCCGACGATCTTCACGGAGGTAACGCCGGAGATGCGAATTGCAAAGGAAGAAATTTTTGGTCCCGTGCTTTCCGTGGTCAGAATAAAATCGCTGGATGAAGGCATTAACGTTCTCAACAACACGATTTACGGATTGTCTTCTTCGATTTATACGAATGATGTGAATGCAGCGTTCCAAGCGATTCGCGATGTGAAAGCGGGCATCACCTATATCAATGCGCCGACCATCGGAGCGGAAGCGCACATGCCCTTTGGCGGCGTGAAGCAAACAGGCAACGGTCACCGCGAAGGCGGCTGGACAGTGTTTGAATTCTTCTCCGAGTGGAAAACTGTCTATGTGGATTATAGCGGAGGGCTGCAACGGGCGCAGATTGATAACTGAGATTCAAGTAAAAAGTTAAAAGTAAAAATAACATTTTGCGTCATCGCGTTTTGGCGAGAAAAAGCTCACACAAAGGCGCGATGACGCAAAGCGAAACCTTCTAATTGCTAAGAAAAAAAGAGATTTTAGGGGTCTCGGCATATTGCCAATAATCTCATTTTTTCGTATCTTATACCATGACATTCACCGGGTCAAATATTACATTCTATCCTCAAATTACTGCCGAGTCTCTGCCCGGGAGACCGTACATTGTTTCTCTCTACGAACACCAAGAGTTCTTCTAATACCTTTTCTTTTTAGAATTTTCAATTACGTTTCTACAAGCATTTCCCGATAGGGAAATACACAGCGTTTGTCATCCTCATAAATTTTTTTGGTTGGGGATTGCCACAGAGGCTGTCTCAAAAGTTGAATAATATTAATTATTCAAAATGCGTTTGTCCATTTGCGAAATGGACTCTACCTTGTACTTTTGGGATAACCTCCTCGCAATGACGGTTCAGAACGCTGTTGTTTAATGTATTGTTACAATTTTTTCAACCAAGAAAAAGAAAGGTGTTTTATGAACAATCCTACAATGACAACTACAATTCCCACGCCTCTTGGCGGCGGAACAACCACGAACAAGCACACGAATCAAATTACACCGCACAACGTTCATGCTACCATCGGTCAGCACATGCTGGTGGATGATTTAGGATTCATCGTTGACCTCAAGCGAAGCCAGGGAGCGTGGATTTATGACTCGAAAGAAGACCGGAAGCTGTTAGACTTTTTTACCTTTGTCGCTTCCATGCCTATCGGCTTGAATCATCCCAAGATGATGACGAAAGAATTTATGGAGAAGATGGCATACGTAGCCATCAACAAGCCGACCAACTCGGACGTCTATTGCGTCGAGATGGCGGAGTTTGTTGATGCGTTCGGGAAAATTGCCATGCCCGACTATCTGCCGTACGTATTTTTTGTCGAAGGCGGCGCGCTAGGAGTTGAAAACGCTCTCAAGGCGGCATTCGATTGGAAGATACAGAAGAATTTCGCGAAAGGCTACAAAGAAGAACGGGGAACGCAAGTGATTCATTTCCAGAACGCATTTCACGGCAGAACGGGATACACGATGTCGTTAACAAATACGGATCCCACGAAGACCCGGTTGTATCCAAAGTTTAAATGGCCCCGGATTCTCAACCCCGCAGTAAAATTCCCGCTCAATGAAGAAAACCTCAAAGCGGTTATACAGGCGGAGCAGACCGCGTTGAGTCAAATCAAGCAGGCGATTCACGAGAATAAGGATGATATTGCAGCGCTCATCCTCGAGCCTATCCAGGGCGAAGGAGGAGACAATCAATTCCGAAAAGAATTCTTTATCGAGCTTCGGAGGATTGCAGACGAAAATGGAATCATTCTTATTTTTGACGAGGTGCAAACGGGTATCGGCTTGACAGGCAAGATGTGGGCGCACCAGTATTTTGTTCAGCCGGATATGATTAGCTTTGGAAAAAAGACCCAGGTTTGCGGATTTATGTCGAGCAAGCGAATTGACGAAGTGCCGGACAATGTATTCAAGGTTGCAAGCAGGCTCAATTCGACATGGGGCGGCAGTTTAATTGATATGGTTCGCTCACAACGCTATCTTGAAATCATCCAGGAAGAAAACCTCGTTGAGCATGCGCGCGTTGCGGGAGAATATCTCTTGAACAATCTTCAACAGCTTCAGCGGGAATTTCCATCGCTGGTGAGCAATGCGCGGGGTATCGGATTATTCTGCGCGTTTGATTTGCCGACGACTGAGCAGCGGAACGAGCTAAGGAAAAAAGCGTATGGAAAAGGATTAGTGATTCTCGGAAGCGGGAATGCTTCAATCCGTTTCCGCCCGCCTCTTAATATTCAAAACGACGAGATTGACGCTGGTATGAAGATGCTGCGCGATTCGTTACAAGAGATGAAATAACCATGTTGGATTAGAATGCTTTGCGATTCTCTGCGGTTTCATAAATAACCGCAGAGAACGCGAATAGACAAAGGTGGAGAGAAGATATTCTTTTTTGTAAATTGAATAAAAAAGAAGAAAGGAGACACTCAGCGTACTAGTACTTTTCTAATTCCTGTCTCATAAAGGTATTAAAATCATCTTTTCTGACGCCGAACACTTCTTCAACAACTTGATAAAAATCCATTTCGCTAAAATAACTCTCAAGAAGCTTTTTGATGCCGTTCAAGCTCTCTTTTTCCTCGGCTAGCTTGCAAAGCAATCCCCCAAAGACATACATATATGGAACGTGACTTACCACGTCGTTTTCCTCAAATATATTTTTTACAATATCGGTTTGAGGATGTAACCGTAAATACTCTTTCGTGAGGCGAAGCATCTCGTTCAGCGAATAATAATGTGTGCCGCCTGCGTATGTTGCAAATCCTTCCAGAAAAATGCTGTTTCTGCAGTGATCTGTTAGTTTTGGCGGGTAATAGTGTGCAATTTCATGTGGATACCATTCGGAATTATTTGCCGATAGAATGCCGATGTCGTCCTCTACCCGCCCTCCAATGGTATCGCGGTACATTCCACGGGTATAATCAAAACCCTTTAGCTTGAATAATTCTATTGCGTTCTGACATTTGTAGTAAGTAATTTTTTCAGGTTCTACCTCCAGCCGTTTTGCCAACGCGATATTGAACGAATCAGATTGTTCTGCGAGCTTCCGATTAAAAATATTTGAAGGATGGTAATAATAAGTCATTGTTCCTGCATGTTGCTTGACCCAGTCTCGAGTGTTGTAATCGAAGATTCGATGAAAAGAAAATCTTGTTCCTTCCTTTCTAGCAAGCATGTTATAGATGAATCGTAAGTCGCTAAACCCGTTTACGTCCTGTTTCATAAACGCGAATTTCATGATGTATTGAGTATCAACATCGGTGGGAAGTATATGAAGAAGAGATGGCTTGTAGCTTGTATCCTCCAAGTGAATATCGCGATAGATGTTTCTATGGCTTGAAAAGTATTCCTGAGAATGTCGTGATTGTGATGGTGGTTGGTTTTTAAAAAAAGTATTGAGGGAGCTTAATACGCTATCGTATTCCACAGGGTTTTGCAACGGCACAACGCTTGAATTGATATGGAAAACAAATGTTGTCTTCTCGCCATTGTTTTGCGAGGAACACGCTAACGCACTGATTGACAATGCAAGTAATAACGGTTGAAGAAACTTCATATAACAAAGAGTTGCTTAGAAAATATCTTGAAGAGAATAACGCCTCACATACTAAACTTCTGTTGTGTGAGCGAAAAAGATAAAGAACGGTGAGAGAAACAGGAATGATATGTTTAAGAAGGGCTGTTTCAAAAGTACGGTTTTGTCATACCTGCGAAGGCAGGTATGACAATACAACTTTTGAGACAGCCACGTATAAGAATTAAAATGGCAAGCTGTTATCGAACTTGCAATACGTTCTTTCTGTTTATAAAATGCTTTTGCCTTACGGTTGATTGCAAAATTAACACTCCATCATTGTTCACTTTCACCCAATAACCTTGATGGGGCATGATAGTATCGGAGGAAACATAGCTTCCTTCAAAAGCATAGAATTCTGAAACGATTAAGCTCTCCGGCTGAGAAATAATGCTCGATACTGGCACAGGGTCTGATATTGAGCCGAGAATATTCCAACCTTTTGTAACGCTGATGGTATCTGCTGATTTCACATTCCCGATAAGCATAACGTTTTGCGACGATGAAAACTTCAGCCAGTACCCGACATCATCGGGAACCGTGTCGCGGGGGATGTATGAATGGTCGAAAGTATATGCCAGCGACTGGGCTGATGAATAGACCGAGGTAACAGCACGGTTTTCAATTTCCAGGGGAAGGGAGAGCAGATTCCACCCGCCCGACACGGCAAAAGAGAGGTGCGGCGCGTAATAGTTGCCAAAATCGAGACCTGTTGTATCCAGACTGCTTCGTATGGTTACGCTATAGCTCCCGTTGTCGGGAGGCAATGTTTGAAGCCAGCTATTCATTAATGTTTCGCTCACTGTGTACGTTCCTGCAGTAAGGTTTGTAAACGTATAGAACCCGTTGGAATCGGTGATTGCAGTAGCTTCAACAGTACCATTCAATTTCATTGCCCAGCCGGAAATTCCCGCATCACCGCTATCCTGCACTGTGTTTGAATTAACATCCTCGAAAACAATTCCCTGGATTGAACCAGTTTTAAATACACCAAAACTATAACCGGTAGCTTCCTGACCATAATTAATATCAACCGTGTGGTTTACAGGGGATGTTGTTTGAATCCATCCGACCTGCAAGCTCTCGCTGAGGGTGTACATTCCTCCTTCGACCTCGTTGAAGGTGAACGTTCCTGATGAATCGGTTAGCGTGGAAAGGCTACCGCCTAATTTTACAGTCCACCCTGAAACCGGCGGTTCTTCAGGTTGCTTTGTGCCATCTCCGTTGACGTCTTCAAACACCGAGCCGGTTAGGCTCGCGTAGTCAACGATAGAAAAATCTTTTCCTGTCTGGACTAATTTTCCGCTGTCAATCGTAATTCCATAAAACCCGTTGGAGGGGAAGAGCAATTTTTTACCCGGAGGGGGCGAATCTGTGCTGAGGGTAAAGTTGCCGACTGACAGGCTATCGAAGAGATACTTGCCATTTGCATCGGTATAAGTGGAATCGGTGATGGTTCCTGTAATTCTCACCAGCGCGCCGGCAACCGCCGTTTCATTCGTATCTTTGACTCCATCGGCATCGAGGTCATTATAGATCGCGCCGTGAATACTGGGGAATATCCCGAAATACCCGATAGCGTTGCGAGCGTTAAGAATTCCCCAGCCATAATTGTTGTTGGGGGAGGCTGCATTATTTGCGGTAAGACGAAGCGCATCGCGAACCTGCATTGGCGTAAGAGAGGGATTGGCGCAGAGAACAAGAGCCGCTACGCCTGCGCTGATTGGGCAGGAAAATGAGGTGCCATTAGAGCTTCCATAAGCTACCGGGTTTGTCGAGCTTGCAACGCGCACACCCGATCCCATTGCCATGATGTCCGGTTTCGTCTGTCCATCAGAGGAGGGTCCATAGGAACTGAAACCGCTATATGTGCCTGAAGATGTAACTGCCCCCACGGCGATAACGCTGTCCCCATCTGCGGGCGCAACTAACGTATTGGGAGTGCCGGAACTGCGCTCGTTTCCGGCGGAATTAACGACGACAATTCCAAGTTCAACTGCGCGGTCTGCGGCGCGTGTAATTAAAGTCGTGTTGCCATCCATATCTTCCCATGTCCAGCTTGTATAAGGAGCGTCATAGGTAAGGTAGCCGAGAGAAGTGCTGGTGACGTCAACACCGATACTGTCAGCCCACTCGATTGCCGCCGCCCAGTTATCTTCCTCGACTGGAGTTTCACTAGAATCGTTTTCAGTTCTGGCAATAATGTAGTCCGCGCCGAATGCAGAGCCGATAAGCTCTCCTTCCTTAAAACCCCCAAGCGTAGAAAGCGTGTTGACGCCGTGCGAGCCGAAGCCGCTGCTTGGGTTGTTAGGTACGACGCTTTTCTTATGGTCAACAAAATCGTATGTCGCGATGATATTCATATTCGCGAATACCTCATGATTGGGCAACCGGAATCCGTTATCAAATGAACCGACGATAACACCCTGTCCATAAATTCCTAAATTATGAACGGCAGGAACACTTATTTGATTCAGCTGTGTATAGCTTGCTCCGTAGTTTAACGAATCTACCATGTTCAAATTCATTTCCTGTTGGGGCGAATCGTCAGGGAGTTCTTGTTCTAGCTCTTTATCTGTTTTCCAACGTCCGACTAATTCAATCTCGCGAACAAAGGGGAGCGATCGTAACGTTTCAATTTGTTGTTTCGTTGCCTTCGCGCTAACAGCATTAAACCATTTCAGCCGGTGTCGAATATTCAGAACGTTGCTTTCAATTGCTCGAACGTACGTTTCTTCCAGGGGTAAATCGTGTTCGTCAATCAGGGTAGAGGTAGAACGGACTTTTGCGCGACGGTTGATTGCTTTATCCGAAAGAAGGGAACGGGGAGAGATCGCAGCCAGTTGCTGTGTTCCCTTATCCTTAAGATATATGAGAATGAGGGTCGCTTCCTTTTCGTCTAAGGATGCAATTGCTTTATCGAGCAGCTTTCCTAGTGGCGCAAGCTGTTGAGAGGACGAAGAGCAAAAAAATACGAGGAGTAAAGCTGCAGAAAATAGAAATAGTTTCATGGTTCAGGAGTTTGTGTTCGTTTGGTATGTGGTAAAAGGGCATTCATAATGATTCTTGAGATAGAATCGTTATATTTATTATTATAGTAAACTTGCTTCTTAATACCAAGCAAGAATATCACAATCGTTTTGAGAGTCTGCCAAAGTTTTGTATCTTAACAGGCATTATTCATAATTTATGTTCTTATAATGGAATCTGCTGGACAAATAACGCTTCTTTTTCATTTTATTGGGTTAGGGCTGTTCGTAGCGATACAAGTTGCGAGCTTTGTCATAACAAGCCAGTATAAAAAAGCACCCGATCTTCAAACAAAACTAACATTGCTCAAGGTAATGCGACCAATAGGATTGCTTAGTCCAATTGCGATTGTGGTAATGATTATCACAGGAATCGGCAACATGCACGCATTCCAAATCACTCTCTCCGATTTTAGCTGGCTCAGGACAAAGCTCATCGTGTTTGGAATAGCGGCAGTTCTCGGAATTGTTGTTGGAGTTTTATCGCGGAAGCGGGGCGCGCTTGTCGGGATGATGGTTCAGGGAAAAGCGCCTGCGGATGCAGATGCAGCATTAAAAAAATATGATAGGTTAATAGGAGCGCTCTCTCTTATTATGCCGTTATTGTTACTATGTATTATTTATCTCTCAATCTATGGCAGGCTTGGGGGACAAGAGTAGTTGAAAGAGTATCAACTTTATATTGGCGGGGAATTTGTCAATTCGGTTTCCGGTCAAACATTTGACTCTCTTAACCCGTATAATCAGAATGTAGTAGCGAACGTAGCCCGCGCAGGAGTTGAGGACGTGCATCATGCTGTTATGGCGGCGCGCAAAGCATTTGATGATGGAAGATGGACGGGACTATCGAACGAGAAACGCTCGGCGCTGCTTAAAGCGATTTCCGATGCCATCAATGAAAAGAAAAATGAATTAGAGCTGCTTGAGGTTGAGGATTCCGGCTCTACCATTCGCAAGGCAAAAGAAGATGTATATCTCAGCGCGCGCTCAATGAATTATTTTTCCAAGCTCGCCGCGATGGATTTGACAACAAGCATCGAGGGACTTTCCAAACCCGGGTTTAGCCAAAACCTGCTGGTG
>SCUC01000284.1 GCA_004322375.1 Bacteroidota bacterium | reverse complement strand
GTCATAGCCCTTGCGCTGGTTAGCTTGACCGGAGAAGTTTGGTGTTTGCGCGAGAAGAGAATTGACAAGAAACAAACACGTAATCGTGAGAAGAAATGTTATTTTTTTCATAGGGGCGTTCCAATAGTTATGTACAAATATTACTTGGAATATACGCATTTATGGAAGAAAATCAATTGACCTAACTCAAGGTTATACCTTTTGTAAAAACGCTCCTTTCAAAGAGGAAACAACAATTTGCTTAATATACGCTAAATATTCCCTTCAACAACACTTGAAGATTTTCAGGTGTAAAAATTCATGGAATTATCATTGCCCTTATCTAATTAATGTCTTATATTTGTATGAATCAACAATAATATTCATTATTCGATGGAGTAGAGTTATGAAGATTTTTCGATCGCATTCAATAGTAAATTTTCTATCCCGACGTCGTTCACGCGTCTATCATGGTAGTAGTTCATTTCACATCCGTCATCTCGCTGTTTTTTTCTTTTTTTATTTTGTACTCTGCCAGTCTTGCCTATCATTAGCGGTTTCACAGACTGAAGACGGCAGCAGGAAAGATGCGTCATTCGATTCCTATCGAAAAGGGGGTAGCGTTTCGAAAAGTTCAACTCGCAATGGAGGCGAGAATGCATCCACAAATTCCGTTGAATGCGGTTCCAATCTTCTTTCAATGCGATGGGGTGATAGCACGCTCAGCACGAAAACCCTTGAATTAAAGGAGGAAGTAAAGATTATAGTGCAATTCAAGAATCCGCCAATAAGCACGGTTGCTAATATGCGTTTAGGGCTTAAAGGTGTCGGGCAGCTCACCGCGCTGACTGCAATACAAGCTGAGCATTCCCAATTTAAGTCAGATCTCGCAAATCTTGAAGGGGTGTACCGTTCTCGGCAAGTTGCACAGGCAGCATTGGTAGAAACGCGAATTCATTTTGAATATACTATGGCAATAAACGGCGTAGCTCTCACAACAAGCCGATGGATTGGCGAGGAAATCCAAAAGCTGCCTTACGTGGAGAGAGTCGAGGTAGATAATCTTGTGCAGAAATGCGACGACACAAGCAATGCAATTATTGGCGCGCCAGAATTTTGGAGTACCTACGACAAGCACGGGGAAAATATGGATATCGGAATTATTGATACTGGAATAGATTATTTTCATGAGGCTCTTGGCGGAGCTTCATTTCCGAACGGGAAGGTCGTTGGAGGTTACGATATTTTCAACGAGGACAATGACCCTATGGACGACAATGGCCACGGAACACACGTCGCCGGTATAGCAGCCGGGCTAGGACCCCCGCCGACTAACCTACGCGGGGTGGCGTATAAAGCTCGCTTGTGGGCATTTAAGGTACTCGGGTCTGGTGGTTGGGGATATTTTTCACAAGTTGTAGGAGGAATTGAGAAAGCGCTTGACCCCGATGACAATCCCTCCACGCCAACTCCGATAGACGTTATCAATTTGAGTCTTGGAGGTCCCCCCCTTCCCAGCTCTGATGATGTGATGAGCCAGGCTGTAAATAATGCAATGCATGGGGGAATTGTATGCGCAGTTGCGGCGGGGAATAGTGGACCATATTACATGTCGGTTGGTTCACCCGGATGTGCAAAAGGGGCATTAACAGTGGGAGCCTTATATGGAAGCGATAGTGTAGTAACATTTTCTTCAAGGGGTCCCACGTATAATGGCTTTTCACTCAAGCCCGATATCGTGGCTCCCGGTGTTCGTATTCTTTCTGCACAAATGGGGGGTGGGTATGTCAGGTATAGTGGCACATCAATGGCAACCCCGCATGTTGCTGGGGCTGCAGCAATTTTACGACAGCTGCACCCGGATTGGACTCCTGACGATGTTAAAGCGGCTTTTAAGCAAACAGCTCGAAAGCTTGGCCGGGATGTCTGGACGGAAGGGAATGGAAAAATTTTTATACCTGATGCGGCAATCGAAGGTGTGCTTATTCAACCAACTAATTTAAATTTGGGAGTCGTTGAGGTTTCGGAACGTTATTGGATTGTGAATCGTACAATTACCATTCATAATAGAACGCCATATACTGAACAGATGAGCTGTTTCTATGATAAATCTTTGTTACCCGGAGTTGCGCTGACGATATCTCCAATGGTATTTCAAATTGCCGCAGGCGATACGATGTCTGTGAATATTACCTTCAAAGTGGATAATAGCATTGTAGGATATACTGTTTTTAATGGAGCAACTACTTCACCATCTTTGTTTGGTACTATCAGAATTAAGTCTAAAACGTCGCCAACCGAGGCAGATATTCACTTCTCATTAACAAAGACCACCATGTTAAGGATCATTGCAGATGAAACACCCTGGTGGTTGGGGATTCA
>SCUC01000283.1 GCA_004322375.1 Bacteroidota bacterium | reverse complement strand
CAAAATTATTATGCGTCATCTTTGTGCGCTTTATAGTCTTCGCGTTTTATTTTTTTCAATTGGCAAATTACTAGGAACAAAGAACGAAATACAAAGTACCAGCTAACTGTAAACTTAACTACTCACATCACAAATCATATATCGAAATCTAAATAATGGCAGACAACAAAATAATTTTTTCCATGATTGGCGTTGGGAAGGTCCACAAGCCCAACAAGCAAGTCCTTAAAGATATCTATTTATCATTTTTTTATGGAGCGAAAATAGGCGTGCTGGGATTAAACGGCGCGGGCAAAAGCTCGCTCTTAAAAATTATTGCCGGGGTTGATAAAGATTACCTCGGACAAATCAATATCCAGAAAGGAATCACGTTCGGATACCTTTCGCAGGAGCCGGAACTCGATCCGACAAAGACTGTGAAAGAGATTGTCGAGGAAGGCGCGGCGGAAACAGTCGCATTGCTGAAAGAGTACGAAGCAATCAGCGCGCAGTTCTCCGAGCCCGATGCTGATTTTGATGCCTTACTTGAAAAGCAAGCAAAGCTGCAAGAGCGTATTGACCATCTGAATGCATGGGATTTAGACAGCAAGCTTGAACAGGCAATGGATGCGCTGCGCTGCCCGCCCGGGGAAACATCCGTGAACGTGATTTCGGGCGGCGAACGAAGACGTGTCGCGTTATGCCGCCTCCTGTTGCAAGAGCCTGATGTGTTACTGCTTGATGAACCAACCAACCATCTCGACGCTGAATCAGTGGCATGGCTTGAGCATCATCTTGCGCAATACAAGGGAACGGTAATAGCTGTTACTCACGATCGTTACTTTTTGGACAATGTTGCCGGATGGATTTTGGAGTTAGATAGAGGCGAAGGAATTCCCTTTGAGGGAAATTATTCTTCCTGGCTTGAGCAAAAACACGCACGCCTCGCTGTTGAAGAAAAGCAGGAATCCAAGCGGCAGAAAGTTTTACAGCGAGAGCTTGAATGGGTGCGCTTAAACCCGAAAGGCAGGCACGCAAAGAGCAAAGCCCGTATCGCAGCGTATGAAAAAATGCTTGCCGAAGAGAACGAAAAGCGAAATGAAGAGCTTGAAATTTTTATTCCTCCCGGACCCCGCCTCGGAAACGTTGTCATTGAAGCGCAGCACGTCGCGAAATCGTATGGAGATTTGTTGCTGTATGATGATATGAATTTCAGTCTGCCGCCCGGGGGCATCATCGGTGTGATTGGACCAAACGGAGCGGGTAAAACAACGCTGTTCAAGATGATTACAGAACAGGAGAAGCCGGATTCCGGTACGATTCGTATAGGCGAAACGGTGAAGCTTGCTTACGTTGACCAGAGTCGCCCACTCGACCCGAATAAAACAATATGGCAGGAAATTTCCGGTGGCGAAGATATTCTCCAGCTTGGACATCGGGAAGTAAATTCCCGCGCCTATGTCGGAAGGTTTAATTTTAGCGGAACAGACCAGCAAAAGCCCTGCGGCGTGCTTTCCGGCGGAGAACGGAACCGCGTTCATCTAGCCAAAGTATTAAAAGCTGGCGCAAACGTCCTTCTGCTTGACGAACCGACCAACGACCTCGACGTGAACACTCTCCGCGCCCTCGAAGAAGCTCTCAATGAATTTGCAGGCTGCGCTGTCATCATCTCCCACGATAGATGGTTCTTAGACAGAGTCGCAACCCACATCCTCGCCTTTGAAGGCGACAGCACCGTACAATGGTTCGACGGCAATTACTCAGAGTACGAAGAACACCGAAAGAAAGTATTAGGAATAGACGCGGATAGACCGCATAGGATTAAATATAAGAGAATGACGCGTTGATAAATTCTAATATCAAATATCGAAATGGTAAACAAATTCGAAATACAAATTTTCAAAACAATTAGACGAAAGAGACTTCGGAAAAATCCTCGACAGGAACTGGAATTGTTTTCTCCCACCGTTCATTAGTTTTAATTTTCTGTTCGATACGTTTAGCGACGTCAGCAGTCAAATATTTTTCTCCGCACTGCTGACAAACGCCGGCAGGAACATTCTGAAAAATATATAAATTTCCCCTATACCGGTAGTCTAAATCAGTATGTTCTTCTTTCACTGTCCCTCCGCAAAAGGAACAGTCTGAGTATTGATGGGTAGTTGTCATATTTTATGCTCGTGTTTGTTCATCAATCCATTTAGGAAGTTTAGGTAAATATACTGTAATTATCCTCACCCAATCCACAGGTGAATAGCCACAAACAATATGAATCGGTCTCCCCTCGGAAGAACCGAGAAGAAGACAGCTAGGTCCCCTAGGATCGTTTGTATAATCTTCTAGGAGAATGCTATTTGATATTGCTGTTTCAATGTCCTCAAGAGAAATATCCTCAGCATACCGTTCTTTTTCCGCATGAACACTGATTTCATACAAACCAAGTTTGGTTTTATGTTTGATTTCTTCAATATTCATGCATACCTGTCGGAAACATGCACAGGTAACATACTAACTTAGAAGAACAACTGCAAATAATGCAAAAAAATACTCAAAAAATGTGTGCTTTTTTGTGTGAAGAATTAAAAAAAAGTCGTATAGAGGGAAAAAATTCATTATATGCTTAGTTATAAATCTGATTATATCTTTGATTTAGCTTCACAAAGTGGAATCAATTTAGAAAAGAGACATCCAATTAGTGAAGAAATAGTAGTTGCATTTCGCGACCAATATATCGGCTGGGTCGAAAAAAGAGATGAATTTCTTTTACAGTATCTTAACAAAACGCCAAAGTATTTTCGAGTATATTTACCTTATAGTCCTAGAACTGTCAATCTTTCATTTAAGATTGCATGGTATTTTGATGAAATTGTGATCGGTGATCCACTTGGGTACTTAAAAGGATTTCCAGTAGAGTATTGTATTGATAGAAAAGAGCACCTGTGGGATCTGTTACATGGCTTATGGACTAATCGCCGGGCAATTGAAGCGGGTTATCTACTGTTTGCTAGTTCATCAATCCGAGGTTCACGCACTGAAGAGATACCAGCAATTGTGTCTAGCATTGCTACCGATCTAGAAATCAAAAATGCCCTTCGTGAACACGTTTATTTCGGTTACAAAGAATTGATTGATGGAGCCGGAGATACTTGGAAAGTTGTTCAGATAAAAATGGATGTTGGGTTAGTATATTCAGTTGAAATTCACGGGAATAAGCAACCCGGAAAAGTTTTTAATTCTCCTAATTTTCCTCTTGAAGAACTTTTCCCACGAACTCAATTTGAAAAAGTTTCTCAAGAACTTAAATCTCATGCTTTTGGCGCTCTTGACAAAATTTTTCCTCAAGAAATACATCGTACAATACATGCGTTAAATCAAGCTATGAGATTAAATGCAACGGTTCTTTATGATAGAAATGTGGATGCATTGATTATAAATAAAATCGAAGGTGAAAAACCGGATCTAAAGAGACAAAGAATAAAAGAAGCATTTAATCTTACTTTACCATTCGTAAGTGGCATCGCCCCAGAATATTTAATGGAATTACGAGAACACATTCCAGCCGCTTTCATTGAATTTAGATTAAGAATGATGGAGTTTGTGTTAAAATCTCAGAAAGAAGGCGGGTATGATGAAGATGAAATTAAGCTCATCGTTGAAAAGGAGATAATGTCGCATATACGCCCACTTGAAGCAGAAATGAAAGCTGCAATAAAAAAAGCAAGTCTTCGTTCTATAATAGTTCCAGTTACTTCCCTTGGCATTCTAGCTGGAACGATATTAGACTTCCCATACGCTTTATTGTTGTCCTTGGGTATAGGAGGTGTTTACGACGCGATCAAAACGAATGCCGAAAAGACTGAAACAGAAGAAAAATTAAAGGGTAATCCTTTCTATTTTCTTTGGAAAGCAAAACAATAAGTTATGTCTATAAAATCTTGTTAGTTTGATTTTTAGTCTTATTACGACACTTAAGAACCATTGTATCTTTGTCTATTATGTTCAAAGACCCCATTGTAGAAGAAGTTGATGCCATTCGCGAAAAACTCGCTGCGAAATTTAATAATAATATTAAAGCAATGTTTGATGATATTAAAAAGCGAGAAAAGAAATCGGGAAGGAAGATTGTATCATTTGTTAAGAAGAAAAAGAGAACGGCTTAAAATGAAAATTGACAGGAGTATTATGCTCAACACGATAACATTTTATCATCACGTGTGTTACGCATCTCATCAATTTTCACGAAAAAATTACTCCCGCGTTGCCGTGAACGACAACGCTTCAGCATTCAAGTCCCCTAAACGGGACTGGTTTACAGGTTAGTCGGATTTATCCGACTTGCTTTTAATAGCATCGTCGTTCACGGCGATGTGGAAATGGTCAGTGCTTAACATCAGGCCATAAGTAACAATCGGGTAGGAAACAATACAACACCCCGGTCAACACAGGAAACAGAAAACAGTAACCTAAAAACTGTAACCGATAAACTACAAACAGAAAACTGTAAACCGGAAACTATTCAAAATACACTGCTGTCCCGCTTGCGCTGACCATGAGCATAGATTGCCCGACTGTTTCATAATCAAGGTCAACGCCGACGATGGCATTTGCGCCCATCTGTTGCGCCTGCATACTCATTTCCTGCATAGCAATGTTTTTTGCTTCACGCAATTCATTCTCGTACGCGGCAGAGCGTCCGCCGACAATATCCCGAATGCCGGCAAAAAAATCGCGAAAGATATTCGCTCCCAGTATCGCCTCTCCCGAAACGACACCGTAATACCGCTTAATCTGTTTTCCTTCGATGCTTGGTGTTGTTATTATTAACATGGCTTCCTTCTTTCAAGTAAAAACTCAAAAATAAAAAGTAAAAAATAATTTTTCATTGGTCATTCGTCATTAGGTACAGTGACGTACTTTGTACTTGGTGCTTCGTTCTTTGTCGCAGCGAAGCGAAGATCTCGCCGTAGGCGGATTCTTGGCTCTTTGTTTTCTACTCTCCGCTCTATGCTCTATGCTCACTGCCCACCGCTCACCGCCCACTGCTCACAGGAAACGGACTCACATCACATATCTCATATCTCAAATCAGCAATCAGAATTCAGCAATCAAACAAGTTCTCCCCTCAGCACCGTAACCGCTTGACCGCCAATCAACACGCGGTCGCCTTTCAGTTCAAGCCTCAGCACCCCTCCCCTATCGGATGCCTGATACGCCATGAAGGTGGATTTTCCTAGCTTCTTGCTCCAGTACGGCGCAAGACAGCAATGTGTAGAGCCTGTTACGGGGTCTTCATCAATTCCGCACGAGGGAGCGAAAAACCGCGACACAAAATCATATTCTGGCATGTCGGATTTAGCGGTAACAATCACACCCCTATAGGGCAACGCCCTGAGAATATTAAAATCCGGTTTCATTGCGCGAACAATTTTTTCCGATTCCACTTCAATCAAATAATCAAACTTGTTCATTCCCGCATAAACAGCTGTTACCCCTAATGCCATAGAAATTGGAGGAAGAAGAGTTACCGGTTCTTCAGTAAGCGCAGGGAAATCAAGCTCAATCCACTCCCCGTTCTTCTGTGCCTGCAAATACCCGCTCTTCGTATGGAAAATAATGGTTTCTCCAGAATTGACATTTCCCGTTTCATACAACACATGCGCGCTTGCTAACGTTGCATGACCGCATAAATCTACTTCTACAGTCGGGGTGAACCACCGGAGATCGTAGCCGTTTCTTTGGGGAACAAGAAAGGCAGTTTCGGAAAGGTTCATCTCTCGAGCAATGGATTGCATCCACTTCTCATCGGCAGGTTCATTCAGGAAGCATACCGCGGCAGGGCTGCCCCCGAATTTTTTGTTTGTGAAGGCATCTACTTTAAATATTTTATTCATCGTTACAACCATTGCAAAATTGAAAATGTCCCGTGAAGCGGGATGCTGTAATATACGTTCAAGAAATGCAAAAAGTTTCTCAAATGTCAAAAATTAAAAAAGAAAAGGCACAACACCGATATAGCATAATGTTGTGCCTTGATACTTACATCATCTCTTCCGCACCTCTGCGCCCATGCCCCTCCGCAAGTTGTAACAAAGCATGAACGTAATGTTTAATGTTCATGTCGTAGAGAGCATTAAGAGCAACCGCTCGTCGAACCGCAATTCAAGCACTTGTAACATGCGCCATTCCGTACCATAATGCTTCCGCACTCGTGACAGGGAGGCGCATCGGATTGCATGCGATAGACTTCGTGTTCCTTCCGCTCGACCTGCATCGCGACAGAAATCTCTTTATTCGATAGAGCGCCAACTACCGCCATTTCCACATGCTCTTCAATGTTCGCGGGTATTTCATCAGGGGGAAGGAACTTCTTCCCCAACCACCGGAAAATATAATCGAGAACCGATTTCGCGATGGGAATATCTTTATTGTTGGTGAAGCCGCTCGGCTCAAATCGCATGTGCGAGAATTTCTCAACAAGCACCCGGAGCGGAACTCCATACTGAAATGCCATCGAAACCGACGTGGCGAATGCATCCATCAAGCCGGAAATCGTGGAGCCTTCTTTCGACATCGTGATAAATATCTCTCCCGGCGTGTTATCTTCATACAACCCGACGGTGATATATCCCTCATGTCCTGCGACAGAAAACTTGTGCGTAACCGCCTGTCGTTCATCGGGCAACCTGCGGCGGACAGCATGGGGTTTAATTTCACCGGCAATCTGGTCAAGGCTTGTGCTTAACGGCTGTGTGCGTTTGCAGCCGTCGCGGTAGATTGCAATTGATTTTAAGCCGAGTCTCCACGCTTCAATATACGTGTTGGAAATTTCTTCAGGCGTTGCTTCATGCGGCATATTCACAGTCTTGGAAATTGCACCGGAAAGAAACGGCTGTACCGAAGCCATCATCTGCACATGTCCTATGTAGTGAATCGAACGTGCGCCTTTCGCCGGCTTGAACGCGCAATCGAACACCGGTAAATGCTCTTCCTTGAGATGCGGCGCGCCTTCGATGGTATCATTCTTATCTATGTACGCCATGATATGTTCAATCTGTTCATCTATATAGCCAAGCTTCTTCAATGCAAGAGGAACAGTATTATTGACGATCTTCATCAAGCCGCCGCCAACAAGCTTCTTATATTTCACAAGAGCGATATCCGGTTCAACGCCCGTCGTGTCGCAATCCATCATAAAGCCGATGGTGCCGGTGGGCGCTAGGACGGTCGCTTGAGAATTTCTAAAGCCATATTCCCTGCCCAACGCGTACGCATCGTCCCATACCTTGCGTGCTGAAGTGAGTAAATCCGTAGGCACGTAGCGGTCTTCAATTTTGTCTGCTGCTAGCCCGTGCATTTTCATTACTCTGAGCATTGGCTCTCTATTGGCAGGAAATCCCTTAAATGTGCCGACTTCTTTTGCAATAATAGCCGATTGTTTGTATGCCTGTCCACACATCAATGCTGTGATAGCGGCTGAGTACGCTCTTCCTTCGATGCTATCGTATGGCAAGCCTCGTGCAAGCAGTACCGCTCCGAGATTTGCATATCCCAACCCTAACGGACGATAATCAAAGCTGTTTTGCATAATTGCAGGTGTTGGGTAGCTTGCATTATCAACTTCAAATTCCTGCGCAGTGATAGTAATCGTAACTGCGTGACAGAACGACTCCACGTCGAATTCACCGTCGGCATTTCTGAACTTCATCAAGTTGAGCGATGCAAGATTGCATGCCGTATCGTCGAGGAACATATATTCACTGCACGGGTTGGAAGCGTTAATCGGGGCAGTGTTCGAGCAGGTATGCCAGGCATTAATCGTTGAGTGAAATTGTACGCCGGGATCGCCGCACAACCAGGCGGCTTCAGCAATTTCTTTCATCAAGTCCCGCGCACGAAATGTTCCGACAGTTTTCTTGTCGAGCACAGCCTTGGTATGCCAGGGTTTGTCATCAACCACCGAACGCATGAATTCATCTGTGACGCGGACTGAGTGGTTCGCGTTCTGATACGCGATCGAATCGTACGCGCCGCCGGGAACATTGAACCCGCCGTTGTAGCCGGCTTCTATCAACGCCCACGCTTTTTTCTCTTCATCCGCTTTGCAGTGAATGAACTCGCGAATATCAGGGTGGTCGGCATTTAAGATTACCATTTTCGCGGCGCGGCGAGTTTTACCGCCGGATTTAATTACTCCGGCAAACGCATCATATCCTTTCATGAACGAAACAGGACCGGATGCTGTGCCTCCGCTCGAAAGTCCTTCCTGCGATGAACGCAGCGTTGATAAATTTGAACCCGTTCCGGAGCCAAACTTGAACAACCGACCTTCGGTCTTAGCAAGCTCCAGAATTGAATCCATCGTATCTTTCACGGAATTGATAAAGCACGCAGAGCATTGAGGTTTCTCTTCCACCCCAACATTGAACCATACCGGGCTATTGAACGACATGTATTGATTAACAAGAAGAAATGTAAGTTCATTGTAGAAGGTCTCTGCATCTTCCTCGCTTGCAAAGTATTTTCCGTTCCAGCCCCATTCCGTCATCGTACGCGCAACGCGGTCAACTAATTGCTTTACGCTATGCTCGCGTTCCGGCGTTCCCATTTTTCCGTGGAAGTATTTAGAAACAACGATATTCGTTGCAGTCATTGACCACGTTTTGGGAACTTCAACATCTTTTTGTTCAAAAATTACTTCGCCCCGCTCATTCGTGATCGAAGCGGTTCGTTTTTCCCACTCTAACTGAGTAAAGGGATGTATTCCTTTCTTCGTAAAAAAACGACGGAAGGTTAGTCCATGACTACGCTCTTTATGCTCTAAATTCAAAGGTGAGGGTAATTCACTCGTTTCTACAGCATGAACCGAACCTGTTGCCTCAGTATCAATATGAATTGTTCCTGATTGTGCCATCAAAAAATCTCCTATATATAAACGAATAATGAATATGAATTGTTCATTGATACCATTACTCGGTTAAGGTCAACGTTGGCAGGATTTTTTATGAAAAAACATTCCATCGTCTCCTTGCCTACCCCGGCAAAAAAAGGACAGAATCTTGATATTCCCCAGAACGAAACAAGTTCCCTGCTTGTTAGGCGTGAGAGAACATATTTTTTCAAAAACCTGAGATAACGTTCAACTTAGCTGAGTACGAAATCAGTGTGTCAAATATATAGACTTATCGGCAGGAAGTCAAGTAAAAAATTATGAAAATTTTCTGACATGATGTAATGAAAGATTATACTAAGAAATATTTTATGGAAAGGTTTGAACGGAGGAGACTTTGGCTTGATAATTGAAGGGGAACACATTATGCTCCAAAACAAAAACTTAAATCATCCACTTTATGCGCCGCCCTAAAAAATGATGCCACCGTGAAGCTTCCTATAATCATTTCACCCCTTTCAGGGTTTTTGAAAAAATTCCCTCAGGGATAACATGATAC
>SCUC01000282.1 GCA_004322375.1 Bacteroidota bacterium | reverse complement strand
GATAATTGGCCATAAAAGATATAGCATCGTGTCTAACTTCAGTATCGGGATTGAGGAAAAGTACAAATTCACCTTTCGCAATTTCTATGCCCTGATTATTCGCCCGGACAAAACCCACATTTTGGCTATTTTCAATCAAAGTTAGTTTAGGAAATTGTTCAACAATACTCTCCAATTCTTCTTCTGCAGATGAATTATCAACGACGATAATTTCATACGTGAACGGTGTATTGCTCTGATAAATTGCAGTTAAACAATTTCTTAGAAATTCACTTGTTTTATAATTTACTATAATTATTGAGAGGGCTATCAAAATGAAATATTTATATAATAATGGCGTTATGTAGGTTACTATAATGTATTATTTTTTGCAAACAGCAATAATATATGCAGGGGTAAAAGAAATTTTACCTAGAGAGGGAACCGTTTCCATTACCTCGTAACAAGCCAGTTTGGAAGCGATTTCTGGATTTATTTGTTCTGCGCGCCATCGTGCGATTGTTCTACTTCCGGGATACCATTTCTTAGTATAAATGTACTGATGATAAATCTCTATGTGTTTAAAATAACCTGAAATCAATTCAATAAATTCTTTTGAGTTCCATTCACGAATATGATAAGGGTTTTTGGGTTTATCTTCCAGCGTTCCCTTTAATCGTACTGGTGTCGAGACGATAAATGTACCATCGCTTGATAATGCTCGGAATACAGCTTCAAGAAATGAAGCGTAATTTTCCAAATGCTCAATGGTTTCAAATGATACAACTATGTTAATATCTCTCATAGCCGAAAGTAGCACTACACTGCCTTTATGATATTCCAGCAAAGAAGAATGAAAATGACTCTTGGCATAATTTATCGCACTCTGAGAAATATCTATGCCAATAACTTTTCGGGGTTCGCCTTCCAGTAATATTGAAGAACCATAACCGCTCCCGCAAGCAAAATCAACCACGACTGAATTGTTAACAAATTTCTTAGCGAACCTATACCTCGCAACATGCTGTGCTAATAAATCCTGGTCTTCAATTTCTTCCTGATACACTCTTTCGATACTCATGCAACAAATCCATTATGATAATAATGACCTAAAAGGATAGAACAGTTTTCACTGCAGCTAACGATTTCTTATCTGATTCATCAAATACGTATTTCCATGTAAAGATAGTATAAAAAACCAAAATAACCCCCAACGCGATTATCCATATCAGCATGGTTGAATAATATGCTTTTATAATATATAGTATTCCGCTCCCGATAACACTAAATGCAACATTTTTCCAAATATAAGTATAATTGAACTTAACTGATACTGATTTCATTACCTTCGAAGAACAAAGTAAGAGAACCACCAATTCACTGAATACACGAAACAACCATGCAACCGCTGTCCCAATAATTCCAAATTGTAATGTTAAGAAAAAACAGAAAACCGGGTACACTAGAACTTCAACAATGAGGAGTTTGCCAATCATATCAGGCCTATTCAAAGCCTGCAACGCAGCATTGGGTAGTTGTGCGATCGAATGGAACAAAATGCCTAAAGAAAGAAGAAGAAATACTGTTGTACTCTGTTGTTGAAATTCCCACCCTAACCACATGTTCATAATTTCTGAACTAAATAACATAAGAGCTGCAATCACCGGCAACATGACAATAACAGTGAACTTTATCGAACGGTGAAAAAGTATTTTTCCCTTTGCCTTACCCTCGTCTGAAATCCACTGTCCGCTTAAATTCGGGAGAAGAGTGCCTGACAAACTCATCGGAAAAATAGTCAACTTTAACAACGCATCGAAAGGTAGCACATAAAATGCAACAAATGATAATGAATGTAACTTACCAATTAACGTTCGTTCAAAAAAAATCAAAAGGGGCCCAATAATCTGAGCAGTTGTTATCCATCCACCGTATCTTAATGTGTCCATGGAATGCCTGGCAGGTATCAGCAAAGATTTTCCACGGAGTTCTGGAAAAAGACGTAGTGCTAATCGAAAATAGCTATAGGTAATAACATATCTCGAAAACAGCGTTAAGAAGATTATACCCATTAATCCCCCTCCCATCAGAAGAATAATAGATGAACCTACCCATTGAATAAACACATTGATGCTTTGCAAGCCATTGACTATATCGAATCTATTATATGCCACTGGAATACTGCGTAGAATCCCCTGCAAAATAACTGCAGGCAGGCAAATTGCCAGTAATTGAAGCGACCAGGTTGCTTCTTGCTGTAACGATGATGGAATTTGAATGAAGTGTTCCGCTCCAATAAACGATATAAAAAGAATCAAACAACAACCGATAGCGCTCAATAGAATACCGAGTTGAATATTTGACCTTATCTTATGTATTACCTCCTCGCGATTGTTCTTAGCAATTTGTTCCGATAAAAATTTGGTTGAAGCCTGGCCTAGCCCTAAATCTAAAAGACCTGCATACCCGACGAGAAGCCAAAGAATTGACAACAAGCCAATGGCATTTGTTCCCAGCTTTACTACAAAATAAGGAATACAGAATAAACTTATGGAAAAATTAAAAATATAGGTCGCGAAATTCAGGAGAGAGTTTTGTGCGAACGACCTGTTACCCGAAAATTCAAGAGACATTATGTTCAAATGCAGTTTGAGCTATCAAATTGATGTTAGCGGGATGTTCGGCATTTTCTTTGAGAATCAACCAGCACAATCTCGCTATGACCCCCAGGATAACCCCCACAATAAGAAATACCTTTGGAAAATCGGTACTTGCAAACATCAATCCAGCAAAGGATGCATTGAGAGCAATCAGTAACATTCTTTTGAAGTCTTTCCTGGCTATCAACTTTGAGATTTGCATGGTTTTCCTGAACATTCGAAACATTGTCCACCAATATATGATGACCCCGATAAGACCTATTTTTAATAATTGTTGTACTATCCAAACATGGGCTACATAAAATCTCGATTTTCCCATAAAGCCGGAAGCGGCATCAGGAAGTAACGAATAAACTTTATCATCCCACCAGGCTCCCAAACCCATACCATGAAAAATTGCCATTTGGTCAAAAAGACGATACGTGATATTCATAAATTCAATAAGGCGTGTAGCGTTTGATCTGTCTCCACGGATACTC
>SCUC01000281.1 GCA_004322375.1 Bacteroidota bacterium | reverse complement strand
AGCAGCCCACGACTTAAGTCGTGGGCTGTATGCTCAATTACCCAATTATTGAAAATAATAAACTTTACATCTATGTCTCAACTTCCTCCCCTCATTCCCCGCGACGTGTTATTCGGCAACCCGGAGCGCATGTCTCCTCAAATCTCGCCGGATGGAAAATGGCTTGCATATATCGCTCCGTTGAATGGCGTGTTAAATGTCTGGCTTCGCACGGTCGGCAAGAATGACGATAGAGCGATTACGCGAGATTCGCACCGGGGAATTCGCAGCTATTTCTGGAGCGAAGATTCACAGCACATCATCTACGAGCAGGATAAAGACGGCGATGAGAACTGGCATCTCTATCTGGTGAATTGTGAAACAGAAGTGGTGAAGGATTTAACCCCTCACAGTGAAATTCATGCGCAGGTTATTCACACCGACCCGAATATTCCCGATAGAATTCTTGTGGGGCTGAACGTGCGCGACAAACGGCTGCACGATGTGTATGAAATTAATCTTTACACGGGAGCAGAAACTCTCCTCGAAGAAAATCCGGGGAACGTTGTCGGGTGGATAGCGGATAATAGCTTTACAATCCGCGCGGCAATTGCACAGGAGCCGGATGGCGGTCACTCTCTTCTTGTGCGGCATGGCGCAGCAAAAGAGTGGCAGTCGCTCGTGAAATGGTCATTTGAGGATGGTTTTCCCAACGTGTACGGCTTTACGCACGATAACAGCGCGATGTACTTGGGCGACCCGCGGGAGTGGAATGCAACACGATTAGTTGAGCTTGCTCTCAACGGCAATCTTCGCGTCATTGCTCAGGATGAAGTGTACGATCTCGGTCATGTCGTTACGCATCCGACAGGGCATTATGTTCAGCTTGTTTCATTTTACAAGCATCGAAATATCTGGGGCGTGATAGATAAAGGCGTCGCAGAAGATTGGACGGTTATCGAGCGGATTGATGACGGCGACGCACTCCTCATCAGCCGAACAAAAGAAGACGAAGTTTGGATTGTCGCGTTTGTGAAAGATGATGGTCCCGTAAAATATTACATGTTCAAACGGGAGGATAAAAGCGTAACCTACCTCTTCAGCAACCGTCCCGTTCTTGAACAATATCTGTTGACGGAAATGAAACCTGTAGCCATCACTGCCAGAGACGGCATGACGCTTCACGGGTACCTGACATTGCCGGGCGGTATTGAGGCAAAGTACCTACCGATGGTATTGAACGTTCACGGCGGGCCCTGGGCAAGGGACACATGGGGGCTTAATCCCGAAGCGCAGTGGTTCGCGAATCGCGGGTACGCGTGCTTGCAGGTGAATTTTCGCGGTTCCACAGGATACGGCAAAAAATTTCTTAACGCAGGCGATAGGGAATGGGGTGCAAAGATGCACGATGATTTAATTGACGCCGTGCAATGGGCAGTGAGAGAAGGTATTGCAGACGCAAAGCGAATAGCAATATACGGCGGCTCGTATGGCGGGTATGCGGCGCTTGCGGGCGCGGCGTTCACGCCGGATGTGTTTACCTGCTCAGTTGATATTGTGGGACCGAGCAGTCTCATCACGCTTATCAATTCAATCCCGCCCTACTGGGAGCCGGTAAAAGTGCAATTCACAAAACGCGTCGGCGACCCTGAAACGGAATCGGAGTTTCTCAAATCACGTTCGCCGCTCTTTTTTGCCGATAAAATAAAAATCCCCATGCTCATTGCCCAGGGTGCGAATGACCCGCGCGTGAAGCAAGCGGAGAGCGAGCAAATTGTTGATGCGTTGAAGAAGAACGGCAAAGAGGTCGAATACATGCTCTTCCCCGATGAAGGACATGGCTTTGCGCGGCCGGAAAACAGGTTGAACTTTTATGCTGTTGCAGAGAAATTCCTAGCCAAGTATTTGGGAGGAAGATCTGAGTGAATTGTTAATAACTACAATGAACGAAAGACATTATGAAAGCCATGTTTTTATCTCATAAGGGAAAGCGAAGAAAAGGGTAAAACTCCTCTCTTTTTTGTTAAGTTTTCTTAACAATTTCTTGATTTTCATCACATTCCAAGTTATATTATAGCCTAAAGTTGTCCTACTAACTCGTATTTCTTAACATTGTAACAGCTGAGGTTACTAATGGCAATAACAGCAAAACCGTTTCCACCGATCACCCCCGAAGTTGCGGAGACTATACGAATTCTCCGAAACGTACCGATATTTGGAGATATAGACCAGAGCGAGCTCGCGCGAATTGTCCATGTCGGCGTGAGGAAGAAATACAAAAAAGGGAGCATTGTTCTCATGGAAGAAGAAGCGGGCGCCGCATTGTTTATCATCGGTTCAGGAAAAGTGAAAATTGTTCGCACGGATGATGAGGGCAGAGAGGTCATACTTTCGATTTTGGGAGAGAATGATTTTTTTGGCGAGATGGCGATTCTCGATGGACTGTCGCGTTCCGCTACGGCAGTCGCGATTACCAAGACGGATTTGTTTATGATTCACCGGCAGGATTTTCTCAAGCTCCTGCACGAATATCCCGCCGTCGCTATTTCCTTGCTTCGCGAGCTTACGTCGCGGTTGAGAAATGCGGACGCGCAAATAAAAAATCTTTCCTTGAAGGACGCGAACGGGCGCGTCGCAAACGTCATTATCCAGATTGCCGACGACATCGGGAAAATCAGAAAGGGGAGGGTGGAAGTTGACGAATTACCATTGCAGCAAGACCTTGCCAACATGGCTGGCACTTCCCGCGAAACAATCTCGCGCATGCTCCACCAATTCATCAAGAGGGGGCATATTGAGCTTCAAGGCAACAAGCTCATCATCAATGATTATGAAAAATTTAAAAGTTTGTATTTGTAATTTTTTTATTTCAACGTCAATGTTACCATTCATAAAGCACAATCGAGGAAGCCTTTGCGCGAATTTGCCGACTTACATACACATACAGACCATTCTGACGGAGCATTAAAGCCTTCCGAGCTTGTTGCACGCGCGAAGCAAGCCGGGATTTCTATTCTGGCTATAACAGACCATGACAGTATTTCCGGCGTGCAGGAAGGGCTATCGTGCGGGAAGGCTATCGGCGTTGAAGTGTTGCCGGGAATCGAGATGAGCGTCAGCTTTGAGCAGAGAGAACTTCATTTATTAGCCTATTGTTTCGATCCGGACAATTCAGGACTTAAGAAATGTCTTTCGCTCTTTCACGACCAGCGCATTCAGCGCGCTGAGCGGATAGTAAAAAAGCTCAACGGGATGAATATCCCGCTCACGATGGAACACGTATTCAAGCAGGTAACTGCCGGAGTAGTTTGTCGCCCCCACATCGCCGACGCCATGGTGAGCAATAAATTAGCATCCTCGTACATAGAAGTTTTTGTAAAATATATTGGAGACGGCTGCCCTGCGTATGAAAAAAAGCCTGAATTCCGGCTTGAAACGGCTGTGAACATTGTCGCAGAAGCAGGCGGGTTAACGTTTCTTGCGCACCCGGGGACAATGTTTACGCAAAAGGATATAGTCAATATCATTAAAACGGGGATTGACGGAATCGAGACCGTACATCCGAGCCATACCGGACCGGTGCAGGAGTTTTATAGGGGAATTACAAACGAGTATTATTTGTTAGAATGTGGCGGCTCCGATTATCATGGCGGGAGTCGCAGCGACGAAAGAAATTTTGGACTATACGGGGTCTCGACTCAAGCAGTGGAACTGATGCGACAACGGCTCTTGCGCGCGAAATAACTGCTTTCCGTAGTTTTCGTATTCAACTCAGAAAGAACTCACATGGCAACAATAATAGAAGGACATCTCTCGGCAACGCCATACAGATACGGCATTGTTGCGAGCAGGTTTAACGAAATTATTACACAACGGCTTTTGGACGGAGCAGTTGATTGTTTAACGCGGCACGGCGCGAAGGAAAAATCCATCGAGGTGGTGCGCTGCCCTGGAGCGTTTGAACTGCCGCAGGTTGCTCAACGGCTTGTGCAAAGCGGTTCGTACGACGTCGTGATTTGCCTCGGCTGCGTTATCCGCGGGGAGACCCCGCATTTCGAGTATATAGCCAACGCAGTAAGCGCAGGCATCAATCGGATAGCGTTAACGTCGCAAGTCCCTGTCGTGTTCGGCGTGCTGACCACGGATTCACTCGACCAGGCAATCGAGAGAGCAGGAGCGAAAGGCGGGAACAAGGGGTGGGAAGCTGCTCTCGCTGCAATCGAGCTCGCAGATGTATTTGCGAAGCTCCCCTCGAAGAAAAAATAACAGGCTTAACGTTTCAACGTGCGTAGATACTGGTATCTTCTGTTCATCGCTTTCGCGTTCGCCGGAAGCGTCGCTGCGGGAACGCTGGGAAAGTGGAAAAGCTATACCTCGAAAAAAGAAATCCGCGGCGTTGTTGTTGTTGACAGCGTAGTGTGGGCCGCGACAAGCGGCGGCGCATTTTCCTACAACCTTCGCAACGGGGCGCTTGAGCTATTCACAACCTCGGAGGGGCTGCGAGCAATTGACCTTACCGCCATTACCATGGATGATAACCGCAATATTTGGTTTGGAGCATCGAACGGAGCGCTGCAGCGTTATTCTCCTTCTACCCGTTCATGGGAATACATATCGGGAATAGTAACTGCTCCCGATGAGCCTCAAAAACGGATCAATGCCCTGAAGGTACAGAGCGATACGTTGTTCATCCTGTCTGAGCTTGGGGTCAGTGTCTTTTCAATTTCAAGGATGGAGTTCGGAGATACGTATAAGAGATTCGGTGTATCGCCAAGCCAAATTGCAGGGAAGGCACATGCCGTGGAACTGTTTCAGGAAAATTTTTGGGTTGCGACAGCAAACGGTATCGCGTTTACCCCGATGACGAATCTCAATCCCTCTGCACCCGGTTCATGGCAAATTATAAATTCAGGGCTGCCTTCCGTGAACGTCCGCGACCTTGCCGTTTATCACGATACATTGTTTGCTGCTACCGCACAAGGAATATCCTTCTTTAATGGCTCAGCATGGGAAACGCTTCCGGTAAGCGCAGGGAAAGATATTATATCGTTTTCAGACGATTTTTCCGGAGCGCCTTCGGTAAGCTCGATGTTATACTATTGTACTGGAACGGAACTATGGAGCTATGGTTACGGAGTACATGAAGTAGCGGCGTCAGGTTTTGAATCGAACCTGAGTTTTCTATCATCCAATGGCGTCGCAGGAACGGTACGCTCGGGAGTAGTCATTAATTCTGCGGTGACGATAGAGCCGTTGGGGGCAAACTGGCTTTCCATTATTCCCGAAGGTCCTCATACAAACAGGTTTTCAGGCATTGCGGTTGATGAACAGGGAGTATTGTGGTCCGGGACGGGCAGTTCAAGCGGTGAAGGATTC
>SCUC01000280.1 GCA_004322375.1 Bacteroidota bacterium | reverse complement strand
ATGCAATCATGGGCCAAATCAATAAAATCAAGTATCCGAAAAATGCGGTAAGCGTGCCGATGGAAAGCTCACCGTCAATCACTTTCAAGCCGCCAATATACACCGTAATGACAAGCGAGCAGCCGACGAGCAAAAACATCAGGGGCCACATCAACGACTGCACTTTCGCCAGCACAAGATTTTTCTTGAGATAATCCTGGCTGAGATATTCAAACCGTCCGATCTCATACTTCTCGCGCACGTACGCCTGTACGATGCGAATGCCGGAAAGATTTTCCTGCGCCCGCGTCGTGATTTCAGAAAATTGCTTCTGCCGTTCTTCAAACTTTATATGGATAATTTTTCCCAGCTTATACACTGCAAACGAAACGAGAGGAAGCGGGAGAAGAGCAAGGAGCGTAAGCTGCCAATCTGCCGCGAACATCATGATGAGCGTCATGGAAAAGGTCATGAGCGTGTCGGTGGGATACATGATGCCCGGACCGAGAACGTTGCGCACAGCTCCGATATCGTTTGTGGCGTGAGCCATCAAATCGCCGGTTGGCGTGTTTTGAAAATACGAAAGGGAGAGCTTCTGAATGTGCGAAAGGAAATCGTTCCGCAAATCGAACTCAATATGGCGCGAAACGACGATAATCGTTTGCCGCGTGAGAAATGTGAACACTCCTGCAATGAGCGATAAGCCGATTACGGTCGCCGAGTATTGAAACAATACCCACGTATCCACCTGCTTGATTTCCAGACCTTGCTTTAAAGCGTCTATGGCGTTGCCGATTAATTTCGGCTGTATAACGGTAAATAAATTGCTAGCAACAACCGTCCCCAAACCAAAAAGAAGCGTTCTTTTGTATTTCAGGAGGTAAGGTTTAAGCCGTAAGAGCGATTTCATTCAATATCGTGAGAACTGATAACTATGAGTATTCTAAGATACAAAAGTTTGAGAAAATCATCGTTACACAATAGCAATGAGGAAGAACACGAAAAGAATAAAGAAATTTACTCCCAGAAACAATACATACTAACTACTGAACCAAGAAACAGGCTTTATAACATTAAGGAACAACTGCCATACATCGTTCTTTAACGAGTTGATAAAGATATTCCGGCGCAAAATCTGCCCCATTTTTCCAATGAAGGGTATGCCCTTGCAAATCGAATTGTTTGAAATAATCCTTAATCCGTAATGGCTCGAAGATGGGACCATCGAGATCATGAAAAAAATTAATTTCTCCCTCCGTCCCATCTTTGAATTTCATCCAGATGATATACTCTTGTATATATCGAGCGTCAATAATATGATAATACATTATTATTCCAGAGGTGTTATAGTATGTAACGGTTTTTTCTCAACAACTAAATTCCAGTTTTCCAGCAATTCTTCCTTGTGAATTTCTAACCACTCCAACACTGCCCTCAACGCATTCTTAGGAAATTTCCCATCTACCACACCCGTTTTAATATCAACCGTGATAGCATACTCATTATACTCGGCGTGGAAATGGGGCGGTGATGTTCCTTATAGTGCATATAAATGACAATTCCTAGAAACCGGCTTATTTCAGGCGTAGGGTGTTGTTATGTGTAATGAGAATAGCATTCTTATATCAAATTAACTATTCTTCAATAGATAGTCAAATTTTACGCTTAGATAATCTTCCTACTTTTGATTTCCTATGACTTATTTCGTAACTTAATACAATATCATCTCTGTTTACTAACATACAACTATTTTTATGAAATTGTTACTGTCCTCCATCGTATTATTTTCATTACTTCTCTGTTCTTTTACTTTTGCCCAGCAACATTCCGATATTTTTTCGATTACTCCTCAGCAGCCCAAAATCGGGGATAATATTACCATCACGTACAACGCCTTTGCCTCGGGCGCGCTGCTGAAGGAAGTCAAGGAAATTACCGCGTTATGCCTTGTGTATCGCGGCGATGAAGACCCGCTCGTTATGGAAACTTCTATGAAGCAGGAAGGCACATTGTGGAAAGCGGAGTTTCTCCTTGCAGAAGAAAACGCCAAGCATATTGCTTTCCAATTATTTTCAGGCGATACGTATGATGATAACTCTAGAGATTGTTGGAACTTGCTTGTCTATGGCAACGACGGCAAGCCCGTAAAGGGGGCGCATTATTCTTATGCACAAGTCTTGCAAAACGGAGGTCAGCACTTCGGCGAAAGTAAAAACCCCGACAAGGCAAAAGAAGAGCTCACCAAAGAACTAGAGTTGTATTCTGAAAACCCCGATGCGCAAATGTTCTATGTCCGCCTGCACGCCGATGAGGAGAAAACGCCTGAGACGACCGAAAAGCTGCTCGGTATCCTCAACAGCTTATCTGAAACTCTTAAGGAGAATGAAGAAAAACTCTATGGCCTTTCATTTCTCTACTCCATGATAGGTCACGGAGAAAAAGGGAAAGAGATTGAAAATACTATCGTGGAGAAAAACCCGAAGGGATACGTTGCCCTCCGGCGCGCGCTTCGTCCATATTATAGCGAGCAAAACACGGATAAGGCGGCGGAATTATTCGCTTCCATGGTTGAGAGCTTCCCGGACATGGATGAAAAAACGAAGCAATCCATTGCTGATAATCTCGTTTACAGATATACCAATGAAAAGCAATTTGACAAAGCGGAACAATGGCTGCTGAAAGCGCCAAAGCCGAGCAATGTCTATTACAATTATTTAGCTAAAACTATGGTTGAAAACGACGCTAATCTGGAAAAAGCTGCAGCGCTCGCTCAGAAAGCCGTTCAGCTGAATAAGGATATACAAGTAAGCAGTAAACCATCCTCTATGTGGATGAGCGAATGGGAAGCGACGAACAAGAGCCGGTTAGGAGCGTCGCTCGGCACGCACGGCTACGCGTTGCTGAAGCTGAATAGATTCAGCGAGGCAGAGCCTGTTCTGCAAGAAGCGTACACTATGAATGATGGCTCTAGCCCGGACATTAATCAACGGTATGTTCTCGCGATGGTAAACAACAAAAACTATGATAACGCGATAAATACCGGGTTAGAATGTATCAAAAATCTCCACGACAATGCAAAACTCCTTGAAGATTTGAAAGAAG
>SCUC01000279.1 GCA_004322375.1 Bacteroidota bacterium | reverse complement strand
GGCTTCAGCAAAAAGAATTACTGCGGTAATCCCGTATTTTGGATATGCCCGGCAGGATAGAAAAGATCAGCCGAGAGTTTCTATCACTGCGAAGCTTGTCGCCAACCTGATAACAACGGCAGGCGCTGATAGGGTGATTACAATGGATTTGCATGCTCCACAAATCCAGGGTTTTTTTGATATACCCGTTGACCATTTGTACTCGTCGGCGGTACTTGTTCCGTTTTTCATCGAGAGAAAAATTCCTGACCTTACAGTCGTCTCTCCCGATGTTGGCGGAATAAAAATGGCGAGAGCCTTTGCCAAGCGGCTCGAAGCGGATTTAGTAGTTATTGATAAACGCCGCCCGAGCCAGAATGTTGCCGAAGTCATGAATATCATCGGCTCGGTTCAAAATAGAAATATTTTGCTCGTTGATGATTTGATTGATACTGCCGGCACATTTTGCAATGCCATAGCGGCATTAAAGAAAGCAGGAGCAAAAGAAATTTTTGGAGCGTGCACGCATCCTATTCTTTCCGGTGAAGCAGTTGACCGGCTAGAAGAAAGTGATGTCAGCACGGTCTTTGTCACCGATTCTATCAAGTTAAATCACAATAACAAGCAATCGGAAAAAATTGGCGTTCTTTCAGTGGCTCAGTTGTTCGCGAAAGCGATTACGAGAGCTCATGCCAATGAATCAATAAGTTCACTATTTGATGTAGATAAAGGATAAGTAAAGGTTATGCGCGAAATATCGCTTCAAGCTGAAGTTCGTAATCAAGTCGCTCGCGGATTATTTGCCCTGCGGAAACAGGGAAAAGTACCCGGGGTATATTATATTGCCGGTGAACAAAACATCCCCATTGCGGTGAATGAAAAAAATCTTAAGCCCATCGTCTATACGCACGATGCGCAAATTGTTAACCTCCAGTTGAACACCGGGGTTACGAAGAAGTGTATTCTTCGCGCCGTGCAATACGACCCTCTTACAGAGAAGCCGATTCATTTCGATTTGCAAGGCTTGCATGAGGATAAAAAAATTACGCTGGAAATTCCGATCATTGTTACAGGACAAATACCCCAGGGGGTACGCGATGGCGGATTACTTCAACACTTCATCCATAAACTGAAAATCAGCTGTCTTCCGAAAGACATCCCTGAACACATCGAGCTGAACGCGACGGACTTAAAAATCAATAGTTTTGTCCATGTCAGCGACCTCAATCTTCCGAATGTAACCATTCTTGAAAATCCAACGACTGCATTAATTGGAGTTGTTCCTCCGACGGTGGAGAAAGAAGCTGTTGCGGGTACAGTTGCTGAGGAAGCAGTTGAACCTGAAGTTATCGCCAAGGGCAAGAAGGTTGAAGAAGAAGGCGCTGAAGGCGAGAAGAAAGCCGAAGGCGGCGCTGCGAAGGCTCCCGCTGCGAAGGCTCCGGCGGCAGAGACAAAAAAATAACGTAACAACCTGTACGTCTTCATGCTTCTTGTTGTCGGACTCGGCAATCCGGGAACGGAGTATGAGGGGACGAGGCATAATGTAGGATTTTCCGTTGCTGACGCCATTGCCGAACACGTGGGGGTGCGGTTTAAGCGGGGACTTGGTGAATACGTTGTCGCTATTTCCAAAGAGAATAAACGGGAGCTCTTACTGGTAAAGCCGACTACGTACATGAATCGTTCAGGCATTGCCGTAAGAACAGTTATGAGGCAGTTTGATCTTGACATCTCGCAAATCGTAATTGTCGTTGATGATTTTCATCTCCCGCTTGGCTCGATTCGATTGCGCGAAAAGGGAGCAGCCGGTGGGCATAACGGACTAACCTCAATTATAGAGTGTTTAGAATCTAATGAGTTTAAAAGAATTCGATGCGGTATCGCAAGTTCGTCTCTGCCGCAAGAAAAAGAGTATATCACGAAGTTCGTTCTTGGTCGCTTTCGTAAAAGCGAGGAGAGCGAAGTTCAACAAATGATTGAACGGGCACGTGATGCCGCAATCATGGCGGCGACTGATGGCTTTCATAAAGCCATGAACGTATTTAATACAAAAGTATAAGCAGTCCATAACTTTGGTTGTGGATAAAATTAATTCACCCTATTTCCTGAATCGTTCACAGTAGTGACGAATGTCGGGAAATCATGTTTAACGTCCGAAGGGAACAACAATGAACCAACCGAATCGTCTTTACGAGACGACATTTATTGTTAATGCTTCGCTTGAAGATCCACAAATCGAAGCTATCATATCGCACATTCAAGAAGTCATCGTCAAGAATGGTGGCGAGGTGGTCGCAGTAAACCGCTGGGGTCGCAAGCGAATGATGTACCAGATTAAAAAGAAAAACAGCGGATACTACGTCAACATCGAGTTTAATGCTCCGACTTCCATCGTCAAAGCGCTTGCCCATGTCTTTATGCTCGATGAACATATCGTTCGTTACCTCACGATAAAGATTGAGAAAAAAGCTCTTCAAGCACGCGAGCTTGCTGCGGCACGCTCAGCGGAACCTCAGGTCCTTATTGATATTCCTGTTATAGTGGATTTGAAGGAACCGCTCTTCGAAGAAGAACCGGTCATCACGATATAACAAAGAGGATTGTATGGCAGATCTCAAAATGCCGGAAGTCAATAGCGTTATCCTTTCCGGGAATCTCACTCGCGATCCTTCATATCGAAAGACCACAGGTGGGGCATCGGTTATTAACTTTACCGTTGCCATGAATAAAAAATATCGCGATGCCGCCAACAAATGGCAGGAACAAGTCTGTTATGTTGGAGTTGTCGCGTGGAACAAGCTGGCGGAAAGCTGCGCCAAGCTGCTGAAAAAAGGCAGCCCGGTACTTATAGATGGAGAACTGCAAAGCCATTACTTTAAGTCTGAAAACGGGACGGGACGTTCGGTCATTGAAGTGAAAGCGCGACGTATTCAGTTTCTCAGCAAGCGTTCCCAGAATGGGGAAGCAACGTTGCAGGATGCTCAAACCGAAGAAGAAACAAATGTCGTTGAGGATGATTCATTCGAGCGATTCTTATCGCAGGATGAATTGATGCTGCTGCGCGAAACTGATCATAACAACCTTCAACCCGCCCATGAAATGAACGATAGCGGCGACCATCATCACACAACCAATTAACTAATTAGTGCAACAGGATAGAATATGGCAAAACAAGAAATTCAAGTAAAAAAGAAACGACCCTGCCGCTTCTGTGAGGCGAAAGAGATTTATATTGATTACAAAGATGAGAAGAAGCTTGTCAGAGCGATCTCGGAACAGGGAAAAATAATTCCAAAACGAATTACCGGAACGTGCGCAAAGCATCAGCGCCAGCTTGCGCAGGCAATCAAGCGGGCGCGTCATCTTGCGCTCATCCCGTATGTCTCTGAAACAATTCGTTGAGAAGGAAAGATAAATCATGAAAGTCATCTTACGTCAAAATTTCACCCAGTTAGGTCAAATCGGAGATGTCCTCGATGTAGCCGATGGATATGCCCGTAATTATCTCATCCCGAAAAATATTGCCTTTGCAGCGAATCCGGGTAATTTGCGCGCGTTAGAAGAAGAAAAGAAGCAGCAGCAATACCGCGAGAAGAAAGATCTCGTGAAAGCGCAAAAGCTTTCGGCAGAGCTGGAAAAGCTTTCCATTACGATACCGATGAAAGTCGGTGAGGACGATAAATTATTCGGCGCTGTTACTCCTCAAATGGTTGCAGACGCTCTTCAAGAAAAAGGCCTTTCCATTGATAAGAGGATCATTGATTTTGAAGACTCTGTGAAAGCATTAGGTATCTACACTGCAATTGTGAAGTTGCATGCAGAAGTAACAGGCAAGCTTAAAGTCTGGGTAGTTAAAGAATAAAGTACCTATCAGGCATTTTCGATAGAGTTCGATGCTTGATACAAAAGTAGTAATGATTGATATGTAATAGTGGTTGTCCAAAAAGCCCCACTGCTCGGTTCTGCGTCCTCGCAGAACCAGTCATACAAACGGAATTCCACACGGCGTGGACACCGTGTGGAGCAGTAGGTTAATTTTTGGAGAACCTCAATGTTTTAACAATGAACTCCATATCATTCGAGATTGTTACATCTTAGAATAATGGAGTACCAAACCATGGAACAAGTAAATTTTCTAACAGCATTTCTTTTCGGGTTGCTTTCGTTTGCATCACCGTGTGTCTTACCGATAGTCCCGGGATATTTATCATTCATTTCCGGTCTTTCCTTTGACGAAATGATGAATGAGAGTTCAGCAAAAGAGGTGCGCAAGAAGCTGGTTCTCAATTCCCTGTTGTTCGTGCTGGGGTTTTCACTTGTTTTTATTATTCTTGGAGCATCTGCCAGCGCTGTTGGAAAGTTCCTCCAATCAAATCTTGACCTGATAAGTAAAATTGCCGGCGGGATTATTATTATCTTTGGCTTGCACATGATTGGAATCTTTAAAATTAAATTTCTCCAGTATGAAAAGAGATTTCAGTCAAATTCCAAGCCCATCGGATTAATCGGTTCTTTCCTTGTCGGGCTTGCGTTCGCGTTCGGTTGGACTCCCTGTATCGGTCCCATCCTGGCAAGCATTCTCGCTATTGCAGCACAGCAGGAGTCTGTTGGTCAAGGCATTGCCCTCCTAGCATGCTATTCTGCCGGTCTCGGTATTCCATTTCTCCTCACAGGCATAAGTGTTTCTGTATTTTATAAAGTGTTTAACAAGTTCAAGAGACATCTCCATAAAGTTGAAATTGTTGGGGGTGTGTTACTTGTTTTATTTGGTATAATGATAATGACAAATTCATTGACAATAGTTTCGGCGTGGATATCGGAGTTGTTTCCGTTCCTCAATGAATTAGGATAATAATTGATAATTTGATGAAGCAATAAATCATGGCAAAAGTTCTTGAAAATTTAGATGAAGTAACAATACGGTTCGCCGGAGATTCCGGCGATGGGATGCAATTGACCGGAACGCAGTTCACAAGCACCACTGCGCTCATGGGAAACGATCTAAGCACTCTCCCCGATTATCCCGCCGAAATTCGCGCCCCTGCCGGAACGTTGTTCGGAGTAAGCGGCTTTCAAATTCATTTCGGTTCAACAGAAATTAATACCCCCGGCGATACTTGCGATGTCCTTGTTGCAATGAACCCTGCCGCGCTGAAAGTGAATCTTCGCAGCCTGCGCGATGGAGGAATTATTATCGCGAATACTGATGGATTCGATGCTAAAAATCTCAAGCTTGCGGGATATGATAAAAATCCTCTTGAGAATGGATTAACCGAGCAATTTCAGGTGTTCCCTGTTGCGATCACAAAGCTTACCGATCTGGCTCTTGCCGATATGAATCTTTCGACAAAGCTGGTCGAGAGAAGCAAAAATTTCTTCGCGCTTGGAATGATGTACTGGATGTTTTCGCGACCGATTGAACCGACCGAGCGATGGATTGACGATAAGTTCAAGAAATCTCCGGAACTCATCGAAGCGAATAAACGGGTGCTAAAAGCCGGATATGCGTTTGGCGAGACGACGGAAATTTTTGCTGTTCGGTATGAGGTGAAGCCGGCGTCGCTTCAACCGGGAAAATACAGAAGCATTACGGGAAATGAAGCGGTTGCCTGGGGATTGATCGCAGCTTCAGTCAAATCAGGGTTAGAGTTATTCCTCGGCACGTACCCGATTACTCCCGCAAGCGATATTCTTCACGAATTATCGAAGCATAAAAACTTTAACATTAAAACATTTCAAGCGGAAGATGAAATTGCAGGCGTAACGAGCGCAATCGGAGCATCGTACGGCGGCGCGCTTGCAGTAACAACTACCAGCGGTCCGGGCATGGCATTAAAAACGGAAGGCATCGGACTTGCGCTTATGCTTGAATTGCCCTTGATTATTGTAGATGTTCAGCGCGGCGGTCCAAGCACGGGTCTCCCGACGAAAACAGAACAGGCTGACTTGCTTCAGGCAGTCTATGGAAGAAATAGTGAAGCTCCCGTCCCGGTCATAGCGGCATCAACTCCAGCCGATTGCTTCAACATGGCGTTTGAAGCGGCAAGAATCGCGATAAAGTATATGACTCCGGTTATTTTGCTCACTGATGGTTATCTCGCAAACGGGGCAGAACCCTGGCTCATTCCTCAAGTTTCGTCGTTGCCGAATATTTGCCCAACGTTTGTCACAAATCCTGAAGGTTTCCAACCTTATTCGCGTGATGAGAAAACGCTTTCCCGTCCATGGGCTATCCCCGGCACGCCGGGCTTAGAACACAGGATCGGCGGTCTGGAAAAACAGCATATCACGGGGAACGTCAATTACGAGCCGGAAAATCATGAATTCATGGTAAAGATGCGACAGAATAAAGTGGATGGCATTGCCGATGATATCCCTCTGGCAACAGTCGAAGGCGATGAAAAAGGCGACTTGCTGGTCGTCGGGTGGGGTGGAACATACGGTGCCATTCGTACAGCAGTTGAAGCAAAACGCCGCGAGGGAAAATCTGTTTCCCACCTTCATATTAAGCATCTGAATCCCTTTCCGAAGAACCTCGGAGAAATTCTTTATAATTTCAAGAATGTTCTTGTTGCAGAAATTAACCTTGGGCAGTTAGTGAAGATGATTCGCTCGAAATACCTGGTGCCGGCATTAAGCTACAATCGTGTGTTAGGATTGCCCTTCAAGGCAAGCGACCTCGAACAGGAAATTGATAAAATTGTGTAAGGAGAATGATCATGAATTTAGTTCAAGAGATAATAGCAGAAAATAAAAACCAGGCAGTTCCAAAATACACTGCCAAAGATTTTTCATCCGATCAGGATGTACGCTGGTGTCCCGGTTGTGGAGATTATTCCATCCTTGCTCAGGTGCAGCGTGTTATGCCGGAGCTTGGAATACCCAAACATAACTTAGTATTTATTTCCGGCATCGGCTGCTCGAGTCGTTTTCCGTACTATATGGATACGTATGGATTTCATGGAATCCATGGGCGTGCACCTGCAATTGCAACCGGCTTGAAAGTAGCTCGCCCCGATTTAACGGTCTGGGTCGCTACCGGAGATGGAGATGGACTGAGCATCGGAGGTAATCATCTTATTCATGTTTGCCGTCGAAATGTTGACTTGAAAATCCTCCTCTTCAACAATCAAATTTACGGTTTAACGAAAGGACAATATTCCCCAACTTCGGAATACGGAAAAGTGACCAAGTCAACCCCGTTCGGTTCCGTAGATTCCCCGTTTAATCCAACGTTGCTCGCTCTTGGCGCTGAATCTTCATTTGTTGCCCGCACGCTCGACCGCGATCCCAAGCACATGCAGTATGTGATACGCCGCGCAGCGGAGCACAAAGGAACTGCGTTCATCGAAATCTACCAGAATTGTAACGTCTTTAACGATGGCGCATTCTTTACCTTCACGGAAAAAGAATCCAAAGATGAGAACGTACTCTTCCTTGAGCATGGGAAACCAATGGTTTTCGGGAAACAAAAAGATAAAGGAATCAAGCTGGAAGGATTTACTCCCACAGTAGTTTCATTGACTGATGGCAAATACTCTGTTAATGACTTGATGGTTCATAATGAAAAAGATACAATGCTTTCATTTATTCTTGCCAGGATGTCAAGTTTTCCAAATTTGCCCCGTCCGGTCGGTGTCTTCTATCAGATGCAGCGACCGATCTATGATGTTGAAATGGAACGACAGCTTCAACTCATCAGAGAGAAAAAGGGTGTAGGCAATCTTGAGACGCTGCTCAACCATGGCGAGACCTGGATAATCCAATAACGAGGTACGAATGAAGCCCCCGACACGCTTGGGGGCTTTGTTTTTTATGAACGTTGAACCCATAAAAGCACTTATACAACAGAACAATTCTTTTGTTCTCACCACCCATGTTAATCCTGATGGAGATGGATTAGGCTGTGAGCTTGCACTTGCCCGCGTTCTTCGCAAGCTGGGTAAACACGCCACAATTATCAATCACAGCGAGACTCCTGAGCAATATCTCTGGCTTGATCCGGCGAAAGAAATACTTCACTTTTCTCCTGAGCAACACACAGAATTACTTTCCCGCGCTGATGTTATTGTTGTGCTGGATACAAATCATCCCGACCGATTACGCAGCATGAAGGATGCGCTCTTGAACAGTAACGCTGTGAAAGCGGTGATAGATCACCATCTCGATGCCGACAGCTTTGCTCAACATTATCTTATCAATGATGATGCTACGTCAACGGGAGAGATTGTCTATCATCTTATCTTGTCGTTAGACAATGCTTTAATTGATAAAGAGATCGCCCGCTGCCTTTACACGGCAATCATGACAGATACAGGCTCATTTCGTTTCCCAAGAACAGACCCTGAAACCCATCACATTGTCGCCCATCTGTTGGAGTGTGGAGCAGACCCGACCGAAATATTCTCGAATGTCTATGAACAATGGTCTTCCGGAAGAATGCGGTTACTTGGAGAAGTTCTCGACTCGATGAAGCTTGCATACGATGGCAAGCTTGCCTATGTTGTTTGCACCAGAAACATGTTTGAGGCGACAGGAACGACGGAAGTTGAAACCGATAATTTTACTTCCTATCCCATGAGCGTGCGCGGAGTAGTTGTCGGTATGTTAATCAACGAAATGCCTAATGGTGTGAAAATCAGCTTTCGCTCGAAAGGAGAAATCCCCATCAACAAACTCGCGAACGAATTCGGCGGCGGTGGACATCTCAATGCTGCCGGCGCCCGCATATATAATATTTCTCTCGATGATGCCTTACGCGCCGTCATTGAAAAAGCAAAGAAATATGTAAACGCGAAATAAACTTTTGTTCCATGCTTCTCTACGAGCCGTAGGCATGCTTTATGTTTCATGTTTTACGCGTCATGCTTAATGTTTCAAGGTTGAGACCTAAAACATGAGACTTGAAGCCTGAAACTTGAAACCAGAAACTCTACTACAAACTCTACGAGCCGTAGGCAACAAACTAAAAACAACAAACTGAAAACCGAAAACAGGAAACTGTAAACAGGAAACCGAACTATGAAACTCAATTATCAAATCGCTCTCATTAAAGATGTCAAGACTGACGCTATTGCATTTTTCATTTCTGAAGACAAGGATGTTTTTTCGCGACAAATTACTCAGTTGCGAAAGCATGTCGGCAAGGAATTAGACCAATACATAGCAGCTGAGGATTTCAAAGGGAAAGATACGGAGGTCCTCTATCTTTTGTCCCTTAAGATGACAGCGAAGCGAATCATTTTGATCGGTCTAGGCGAACAAAAAAAGTTCAGCGTTGAAAAAATGAGAAGAGCCGCGGCAAAAGCAGCGAAGAAAGCCCAATCATTGAAAGCGAAGTCTCTGGCGATAATGCTCCCCGATATTCAAGCTCAGGTTTCATTGGATGATGCTGTGAAGGGGATAGTCGAAGGAGTTGTGCTGGGGACGTATAAATACGATAAATATCTAACCGAGGATAAAGAAAAAAACACAAAGCTTGTGTCATTCACTCTTTTCAGTGAGAAAGAAGATCACGAGAAAGAGATAAAAAAGTCAATGAGCGGAGCAAAAACAATTTGTGAAGCGGTTTGCCTTGCGCGTGATTTAGAAAATGCGCCCCCGAATGAGCTGTATCCCGAAACGCTTGCTCAGAAGGCTCAAGCCTCCGCGCAGCAATACGGTTTCCGATGCACAATTTGGGAGAAGAAACGAATAGAGGCAGCAGGGTTTGGCGGACTTCTGGCAGTCAACTCCGGGAGTGAACGTCCCCCGCGTTTTATCGTGATGGAACATAACGCAGGGCAGAAGGCGATGGATACGATTGTTCTTGTCGGGAAAGGAATTACCTTTGATTCTGGCGGCATATCAATTAAGCCTGCGGCCGGTATGGCTGAGATGAAAATGGATATGTCAGGCGCGGCAGCAGTGATTGGAACAATGGAAGCGGTTGCCAGATTAAATCTTCCTCTTCATCTTGTGGGTCTCGTTCCCTCCACGGAAAATTTACTCGGAGGTGCGGCCATGCGTCCGGGGGACATTGTTACCCATTACGGAGGCAAGACTTCCGAAGTGGATAATACCGATGCTGAAGGGCGATTGGTTCTTGCCGATGCGCTGGCGTATGCTTCGACCTTTAAGCCAAAAGCGGTGATTGACCTTGCTACATTAACCGGCGCGTGTGTTGTCGCGCTTGGTCATCATGCAACAGGCATGATGGGCAACGATGATGATCTCATGTCAAAGCTCAAAGCCGCCGGCGAAGCGACTTACGAACGGGTATGGCAGCTTCCTATGTACGAAGAATACGAAAAGCTCATCAAAAGCGACGTTGCCGATGTGAAAAATGTCGG
>SCUC01000278.1 GCA_004322375.1 Bacteroidota bacterium | reverse complement strand
CCAGATTGAACACTTCGATCGTTTCTTCTTCCGGGTCAACTATCCAATATTCCTTTACCCCGTACTTTTCATACAGGGATTTTTTGGTTGTCCGGTCAGCCAGCACAGTCGAGAGGGATAATATTTCTACAACAAAATCAGGCGCTGCAATAATATTTCTTTTAGTTATTATCTCCTTTCTTGAGGCTGATACATAAACAATGTCAGGTTGAACTATATCAATCATTGAGAAAACAACATCACCTGGGGCGGTAAATACCTCTCCAATTTTCATTTCCGAAACATATTCAAAGATAATGTTCGTTAAAAAAATCGATATTCGTTGATGGTCAATAAAAGGGGCAGGAGCCACAAATAATTCTCCATCTATGATTTCATATCGCTTCCCATCGTCGGGAAGCAATAAATAATCATCATACGTGCATGGTGTGGTATGAGAGTGTTGCATAGAATATTACCTATCTTCTGATAAAAAATAGAGAATTTTTTCAGGAAAGTCAATAAAATTGTAGGGCGACCAGACTGGTCGCCCTACAATAGTTAGTTACGCTTCTACTTCAACCAATTCACGCTCCGGCGCGTGCTTGCCGTTTCCGTTGCGGCGTTTCCGCAGGAACGGCTGCTCAACAGGCGGATTGTGATTGACAGGGTTTTCTTCCACATCGGGATAGGTGAAGATTTCATACTTGTAGTTCCGAAGGATGATATTCTTCCCTGCCCGCCCGATGACGTATTGCGGCAGAATGGGGATTTTCCCGCCGCCGCCCGGAGCATCTATCACATAAGCCGGGATAGCCAAACCGGAAGTATGCCCACGCAGCTTATCCATAATCTCCAAACCTTTACTAACCGGGGTACGGAAGTAATCCGTACCTTTGGTAATATCCGCTTGATAAAGATAATAGGGACGAACCCGCATAGCCAGCAGCTTCCGGAACAACTCCAACATCACATTGGCGTCGTCGTTTACGCCCTTCATCAACACTGCCTGGTTTCCGATAGGTACACCGGAATCGGCAAGCATATCGCACGCCTTCTTTGCTTCGGGCGTGCATTCCCATGGATGGTTGAAATGCGTGTTCACATACACAGGATGATATTTTTTGATGATTTTACAGAGCTTGGGTGTAATGCGTTGTGGAAGCACACAGGGAATTTTTGTCCCAAGCCGGATAATTTCAACATGAGGAATTTGCCGCAATCCTTTCAGGATTTTCTCTACCATAACGTCGGTAAGCGTCAGGGGATCGCCGCCGGAAAGAATTACATCGCGAATTTGCGGATGCTGCGCAATATAATCAATCCCGTCTTGAATAAACTTCATATTAATCTTTGTCGAATCGCCAACTTTTCGTTTCCGTGTGCAGAAACGGCAATACATAGAGCATTGGCTTGTCGTGAGGAAAAGCACTCGATCCGGGTAGCGATGAACGATGCTTGGCACCGGGCTGTGCGAATCTTCTGCTAAAGGATCCTCCGGTAATCCGTCATCCTGAAGCTCCTTTGCATCAGGGATGCACTGAAGCCAGATCGGATCGCCGGGATAGCGAATCAGACTGAGATAGTATGGGTTGACGCGAATGTGAAAAAATTTGTTGAGCTTATCGGCGAGCTCCTTATCGAAACCGAACCGGTCAACCAAATCTTTTCCTGAATCAACGCTTTGACGAAGTAACTCTTGCCAGAGTTCCATATATTAAGGTATTCCTCTATTGTTGAACATATTTTGCATAGATGATGAGGTCATCACCTAGTTTATAGTAATCTTTAATCTTACCAACTTCTAAATAGCCCTGATGACGATAGAACCGTCGCGTAGCATCATAATGCGGCATCGAAGATGTTTCCGCTATGACGATGCGTCCGCCGAGCGATTTTACAAGCTCTTCGCAATGGCGAATGAGCAAACCACCAATGCCTTTTTGATGACTTGAAGGCTTAACTGCAATCCAATACAAATCGTACGTTCCACGGGTAAGCGGAGTAGGACCGACACAATAATATCCGACAATTTGTGAATCGTCACCAACTGCCGTATAAATATCGTAATCGCGTTGCATGGGTGAGGCTATCACCTCATCCATTAACTCGACGGCGATTCCAATCTCTTCCTCGGTGAATACATTTGTCTGTTCTAATATTTCTGCTATTGCAGGTTTGTCTTCAGGTTTAAATTTTCTAATGCGTATTTGACCATCGGCCATTTAAGGGACTCGTTCTAATGCACACTCGACTATTTTTTCTATTGCGCCGGAAAACGATAGTCCATAAACTCCTGCGGAGCGTATGAAACCTGCGTCTTCCGAAATATCGGGATTAGGATTGACTTCCAGGATATACGGTTGGTAATCCTTTGAAAGTCGAAAATCTACCCGCGCATAATCGCGGCATCCGATTAATTGATATGCTTCTATTGCAAGGGATTTGATTCGTTCTTCTAACTCTGGCGGGAGAAGAGCGGGGCAAACGCCTTTGGTGCATTCATATTCTGCTGTACCTTTTACCCATTTTGCATTATACGTAATGATACGCGGCAGATGTGATGGCAACGTCGTCATATCAACCTCAGATATCGGCATCGCGATTGGTTTTCTGTTCCCGATAATCGCAACATTCAACTCTCTGCCATCTATGAATTCTTCTACAATAGCAGGTTGGTCGAATTGTTCAATCACGAGACGGATTTGCTTTTTAAGTTCGTTGGCTGAAAAGACCACAGAAGATGCTGTAATACCGATACTTGCATCTTCCCGTGAAGGTTTTACTATAAGAGGAAAGTTGAGGCTTCTATCAAGCTCAAAATTTAAAGAGGTTTTCACTACCTGGTAGCGGGGAGTGGGTAACCCGTTAAACGAAAGAATTTCTTTTACACGGAATTTATGCAACGCTGTCCCCAAGACCAATGGACCTGCCCCTGTATAATTGACCCCCATCAGTTCATAAATTCCGGCGATGTGCATTTCATGGATTGCTTTGTTTAAGACACTCTCGCACATATTGAATATCAAATCCGGCTTGTCATACTTTAAGAAATTGACAAGTCGGGAGACATCTCCATCTACATTGAATACAACTGTACGATAACCGATTTCTTCCAAAGTCTCGGCTATCTGTTCCTTTTGTTCAACCACTCCTATTTCTGATAAATCAACTAATGTGCCATCAAATGAAGTAGTAGGTGCAGCTTCCTGCTTAAGTATCCCGGCTTCCGATATTACCTTTTGACCGTCGAGATATTGGGTATTAGTCGGCTCGTTATAAACTATCGCTATAGTTATTTTTTTGTCCATTGCTATCCTTCATTGTAGATTATATCGTCTTGCCGCAAGCCATAAGACTGTTTGAAGAAGCTGATTATAGCTCATCCCGGCTGCACGTGCCGCCTTCGGGAAGCATGAATTATCTTCCGGGTTCGGCAGAATGCCGGGTAAAGGATTAAGCTCTAAAATGTGAGGGAGCCCCTTTTCATCTAATCGGACGTCAATTCTACACCAATCCCGGCATCTCAATATCGTGTAAGCGTTGATACAAAGCTTTTCAATTTCCTCTTTTAGCGAAGGGGAAATGTTGGCAGGACATTCAAAGATATTCAAAGGAGATTCCGGTCGGTCGAAAATCCATTTCGCTTC
>SCUC01000277.1 GCA_004322375.1 Bacteroidota bacterium | reverse complement strand
TTGATTGTTTTGGGAAATGTCTGATAGATGAGCTTCACAATTTCCTTGACGATATCATTCAGACGCACAGCTTCGATCATGACGTCGGCTTTTCTCGCGAAGGTCAACATTTGCTTGACAAGGTCAGCGCCTCTCATTCCTGCGCCGATAATAGCTTCCGTGTTTTTCTTGATGGTGAGAGGGTCAGCCTTGCTTCGTTCGAGGAGAGAGGCATGTCCGATGATGATGGTAAGAATATTGTTAAAGTCGTGCGCGATGCCGCTGGCAAGGGTTCCAAGGCTTTCCAGCTTTTGGGCTTGATGGAGCTGGGCTTCTAAATTTTTTCGATCTTCCGCCAAACGAATACGTTCTGTTATGTCTTCCGCAACACCGGCAATACGGTACACTTCGCCTTTCTCATTCTGCACCGGAAATGCGCGGTCTCGAATCCATCGGATACCGCCGTCAGGTCGGATGATTCGATATTCCTCGTCATAAACACCCTCAACTTGTTTTGCCTGTGCCGCTTGATGGACGCGTTCGCGGTCTTCCGGATGAATAGAATTCAGCCATGTCAACGACGAAGCATACAACGATTCACGGGTACGACCCCAGATCAGCTCGTATGCCGGACTAATGTAGAGCATCGTCTGTTTCGACCTGTCGGTTAGCCAGAATACTTCATGAATATTTTCTGCCAGCTGGCGGAACCGTTCTTCGCTTTCAACGAATGCCACTTCCGCGCGTTTACGATCTGTGATGTCCCTAATATTGCATTGGATGACCTTCTTGTTGTTCACCAGATAAACGTTGCTGACAAACTCAACGTCAAATTTTCTGCCATCAACAGATTCAAGGGGTAGATTTTCATAACGGACATATTCTTTTTGCTGCAATTCCAGGAATTTTTCCTTATTGGCGATAACGTCCTTTAAAAAACCGAGGTCTATAATATCCTTTCCGAGCAGATCTTCATGGGAGAAACCAAGCATCTCGGCAAGGAACGGGTTTACATCCTCTATCCTGCCGGTATCAGCATTGAGGATTAAAATGCCGTCTCTTGCCGCCTCGAAGAGCCGGCGATAACGCGCCTCAGAATCAACGATGGCTTCTTCGGCTCGCCTGCGTTTCGTAATATCCTCATTGACAATAAATGCACCGATAATTTTCCCTTCTGTATCCCTGATTGGCTGCGCGGAGTTGTAAATAGTTTTTCTTGTTCCATCAAAGCATTGAATGTCAACAAGCTCGTTAATCGAAATCTCCCCTTTCGAGATTGCGCGGGCTGCTGCCCATTCTTCCGGCAAAATTTCTTTGCCTGTTTCTGTCCACCAGCCTTTGTATTCTCCGTATTGCTCGATGCCAACAAATATTTCTCCTTCCCAGATTTTTCTCCCCGCCGGATTACTATGGATGATTTTGCCCGTTTTATCAATAATCCATATTCCGATCGGCAGGGTTTCAATCAAGAGCCGGAGCAATTCTTCTTTCTTTTGGACTTCTTCTTCTGCTTGTTTTCTTTCCGTGTCACGTTCGATGTATTCTAACGCAAACGAGATATCCATCGCTAATTCATCCAGGAGCTTCAATTCGTCTTCTGTAAAGAACCCGATTTCGTCTGAATAAAGATTAAACGTTCCAATTATTGTTCCCAAGACACGCAGCGGAAATGAAGCGGATGAACGGTAACCGAGCTTGAGCGCGTCATCCCGCAATGGATCCATGGCTTCATCGTGCTCGATATCCATTGAGATGACGCGAATGCCGGTTTTCATTGCCCGACCGGTTGGATCGAAACAACATTTATCGTCACCCAAATTGATCTTTATGTTGGATAGATAATTATCAACCTTACCAGCCGAAGCTACGACATCTATTGCTAATGTTTCCGTATTCAATAACCCAATCCATGCCATCAGAAAGTTCCCTTCTGTGATGGCAATTCTACATGCCTCGTTCAATAATTGTTGTTTGTCATGGATTCGAACGATTGCCTGGTTGATATTGCTCAACACCGAATAGATGCGATTTAAATGTTTGATTTGGGTTTCGGCGTGTACTTTCTCCGTAATTTCGCGCGCGATAAGCTGGAACCCGACTATTGTACCCTCCTGATAAAGCAAGGTAGCATTTTGACCAAACCAACAAACCGTCCCGAACTTTGTCCGGAAAGGAAATTCTATATACGACGTGGGTGTTTTTTCGAGATACTGCTTGAAGTATGCTCGCTTCACCCGTTTCCGGTGTTCCGGCAGCACAAGGTCGAGGTAGCTTCGCTTGTGCATTTCTTCAAGCGAGTAGCCGACGCTGCGTAAGCCGGCAGGGTTCGCGTACAAAAAATGTCCACGCAAATCGGTTGTGTAAATAATTTCGCTCGCGCTTTCAACTACTTTCTGGTATTTTCGATGAGATTCGATGAACGCGTCTTCCGCTCGTTTTCTCTCGGTAACATCTGTCGCCACTACTAACGCTGCCGGTCGTCCGTTATATTCGATGGTATGAGAACGAATTTCTACTAAGATTACCTTTCCGTTTTTCAGAGTATGTCTCCATTCTCCCGAATATTGTAACGTCGGTCGTTCTTTCGCAGTATCCTTTAACAACAAGTCTATGTCTTCGGGTGGTCGAATGTCCTTTAAGGTCATGCTGAGAAATTCTTCGCGGCTGTACCCGTAGTTTTGCACAGCGGCGTCATTAACCTCAAGAAACGCGAGGGTGTTGAGGTCATAGACCCACATAGGAATAGGGTGATGATAAAAGAGTGTTGCGTAGGCTTCAGATCGTTGACCTGATTGAGGTTTATTTTTATCACTCGACTTTTTCTGCGGCATGGCGTAATCCCACTATTGTTTCATGCTTATCGAACTTATTGAATATAACTATTTATTAAAGAAAAAGAGATTTTCAATACGTATGAAGTGTTCAGTGACTACCTCAAATAACTCCCATTTTTTGTTTCTCCCCCAATTCTCAGTACATTTTCATACTATCCTGAAAAAAAGTTCTTCTTTTGGCTCCAAAATCACAACTTCCTCCGTTCTTTTTCCGTACACGTAACTAAATAATTCCCATTTTATCCACTAACAGTTAATCTCATGAAAAAAATTATTTATTTTTTGGCTATTGTTGCATTGTTTTCAACAAGTGTCTTAGCGCAAGGGGACGAAGCCCGGCTGCTTCGTTTTCCGGCAATCTATGGCAATCAAATCGTCTTTTCGTATGCAGGCGATTTATACACTGTTGCTGCTTCGGGTGGAGTAGCCCGAAAGCTGACCAACGACGAAGGGTATGAAATGTTTGCCCGCTTTTCACCCGATGGCAAATGGCTTGCTTTTACAGGGCAATATGATGGCAACACGGAAGTCTATTTGATGCCATCCGGGGGAGGAATTCCCAAACGACTTACCTTTACGCCAACATTAGGACGCGACGATCTCTCCGACCGTATGGGACCGAACAATCTCGTCATGTCTTGGAAACATGATAACAAGCATATCGTTTTCCGTTCGCGCATGAGAGAGTTTAATGATTTCAAGGGTCAACTCTATCTTGCTTCAGTTGATGGCGACCTTGTAGAACCACTTCCCTTACCCCGTGGAGGGTTCAGCTCCTACTCGCCTGATGATTCAAAGCTGGCGTACAATCGCATCTTCAGAGAGTTCAGAACATGGAAACGCTATCGCGGCGGTATGGCGGACGATGTGTGGATTTATGATTTCGCAACGAAGAAGACCGAAAACATTACCAACAATCCCGCACTCGATATTATCCCGATGTGGAGCGGCAATAAAGTTTATTTTATCTCGGATCGGGGCGAGGCGAAACGCTTAAATCTGTATTCGTATGATGTCGGCTCGAAAGAAACAAAACAGCTTACAACATTTACCGAGTTTGATATAAAATTCCCTTCTTTGGGTGATAAAGCGATTGTGTTTGAAAACGGCGGGTTTATTTACACATTTGATATAGCAACTGAAAAAGCCGAGAAAGTTTCCATACGCATTGAAGATGATATGCTTGGCAGTCGCGGCGGGATAGTGAAAGTCAACGACCAAATATCAAACTTTGAAATTTCACCTGATGGCAAGAGAGCATTGTTCGGGGCGCGGGGCGATGTGTTCACCGTGCCAGAAAAGAATGGCGTCATCCGGAACATCACCCAGACTCCGGGGGTTCACGAACGCAATTCGAAATGGTCGCCCGATGGAAAATGGATTGCCTATATTTCCGATGCAAGCGGCGAGGACGAAATTTACATAGAACCGCAAGATGGCAGCGCTCCTGCAACGCAGCTTACTAAGAATTCAGATTCATATAAATACCAGATATACTGGTCTCCCGATAGTAAAAAGTTATTATGGGCTGATAGGATGCAACGACTACAATATGTGGACGTTGAATCGAAAAATGTAACTGGGGTAGCAAAATCGGATGCATTTGAATTCAATCAATATTCCTGGTCGCCGGATAGCAAATGGATAACCTATACCAAACCGGAAGTTGAAACTCAAAATAAAATTTATTTGTATTCGCTTGAATCGGGCAACTCGACAGAAGTAACGGATGGTTGGTACGATGCTTCACAGCCGGCATTCAGCGCAGATGGAAAATATTTATTCTTTGTTTCGGATAGAGACTTCAATCCTACCTATAGCGCGACAGAATGGAACCATTCGTATGGCGATATGTCGAAAATTTATTTTGTTACTCTTGCGAAAGATACCGAATCTCCCTTCAAGCCGAAAAGCGATGAGGTAACAATCAAGGAAGAGAAGAAAGAGGAGAAGAAAGATAAAAAAGAGAAAAACGGCGATGATAAAAAAGATGAAAAAGCCGTAACCGTAAAAGTTGACCTCGATGGTATTAAGGATCGTACTGTTGCATTACCGATAAAGGCAGCAAATTACAGGGATATTAACGCAGTAAAAAACAGGGTATATTACATACGCAGGGGGAGCAACGACGAGCAGCCCCAATTCCTGATGTATGATTTGGAAGACCAGAAAGAAAACGAGCTCGGCGAGGTGAACGGATATGAAATTTCCGCAGACCAGAAGAAAATGCTCATCGGCAAAGAAAGAAATTATGCTATCATTGATTTGCCGAAATCGAAAGTTGATTTTAAGGAAAAGCTCGATCTTTCCGGCATGGAGGTCAAGCTCGACCGTCCTGCCGAATGGAAGCAAATCTACAACGAATGCTGGCGGCAGATGAGAGACTTCTTCTATGCCCCCAACATGCACGGAGTTGATTGGGCGGGCGTTCAAAAGAAATACGCGCCGTTAGTCGAGCATGTCAGCCACCGCGCGGATTTAACCTATATCATCGGTGAAATGATAGGAGAATTAAGCACAGGACATACGTATGTCGGCGGCGGAGATTATCCGAAGGCTCCCAGAATCCAGATGGGACTTCTCGGCGCACAGCTTGAACGGGATGCTTCTTCAAGGTATTATCGTGTCAAGAAAATACTCAAAGGACAGAATTGGGATAAGAGCAAACGCTCACCGTTGACCGAGGTTGGAGTGAATGTCAATGAAGGCGATTATATTATTGCGGTGGATGGAAAACTCACGAACGAGATGACTGATATTTATCAGTCGCTTGTAAATACTGCAGGCAAGCAAGTGAGGTTAAAAGTCAATTCCTCTGCGTCAGAAAAAAGCGCGCGGGAGGTCGTGGTCATCCCGATTAACGATGAATCCTCGCTCTATTATTATACCTGGGTTGAAAACAATATTAAAAAGGTGAATGACGCGACGAATGGAAAGGTCGGGTACATTCATATCCCCGATATGGGAGTAAACGGCTTGAACGAGTTTGTGAAACATTATTACCCTCAGTTAAAGAAGAAAGCGCTCATCATTGATGACCGTGGAAATGGAGGCGGAAATGTTTCTCCCCAAATTATCGAACGGTTACGCCGTGAAATAGCGATGGTGAGCATTGCGCGCAATACCGTTCCCACGACGGACCCCAACGAAATGGTATGGGGACCGAAAGTCTGCTTGATTGACGAGTTCTCAGCGTCCGATGGAGATATTTTCCCATACCGTTTCAAAAAATATAATCTTGGCAAGCTCATCGGGAAGAGAACATGGGGCGGTGTCGTTGGCATTCGCGGCACGCTTCCTCTCCTTGACGGCGGTTTTCTCAATAAGCCCGAATTCTCCCGTTATAGCAGTGATGGCGAAGGGTGGATTATGGAAGGGCATGGCGTTGACCCGGATATGGTAGTTGATAACGACCCTGCGGAAGAGTTTGCAGGTAATGACCAGCAACTCAATAAAGCTATCGAGGTGATTCTTGAAGAGTTAAAGACTCAAGAGAAGAAGCTGCCACCGGTTCCGCCGTATCCTGATAAGAAGTAAGTTCGAGTAACTGTACACTATTATTAAATTACAAGGGGCTGTCTCAAATACACGGTTTTGTCATTCCCGTCCCGCTACTATAGCGGAAGGAATCCAGAAATTCGTTCAAAATTGAAGAATGCTGATTAGATACTTGCCCGTCTTTGACGAGGTTCGCCAAGCACCTTCGCAGGTATGACAATACAACTTTTGAGACAGCCCCCACGGACTTTGCTCCGATAAATCGGGAACCCGCGATGACGCCGAGGTTTTTGGCTGTTCTTCTAGTTATGCGCCATCACTTCGTCGCGGCTACAAACTATACAATGAAAATTATCATGAAACTTACAGTTAAGTTATCCTCACGAGTCTGTTGCGTTCTAGTTGTCATGCAACTAATCAGTGGAAATATTTTTGCCCAGACATCCCACTTCACAGAACGTGAAATACGATTTCGCAATGATTCTATTGAACTTGCGGGCACGTTTATTGCTCCCAGTATAGATTCTCGCTACCCTGCAATCGTGTTTCTCCATGGCTCTGGGCCTGCGACACGTGCTGGCGCCCGCCTCTACGCCGAAGAGTTTTCAAAACTCGGCATCGCAAGCTTAATCTTCGATAAGAGAGGTAGCGGCTCTTCCGGTGGTTCCTGGCTTACTTCTTCACTGGACGACCTCTCAAATGATGCGCTGGCAGCAGTACAATTTCTGAAGACTGTTGAACATGTTGATTCTAACCGCATTGGATTCTGGGGCGTTAGTCAGGCTGGCTGGGTTGCCACGCTTGCTGCTTCTCTATCTGCTGACGTCGCTTTTATGGTTCTCATTTCCGGTGGTGGAGCGAGCCCTCGCGAGTCTGAGCTATTTTCATATCGTTCAGCCATGCAAAAAGCAAATCTTTCATCGAGTGAAATTACAGATGCAGAGCGTGTTATTGATTTGTATTTCAGTTATCTTGCGACCGGCGAGAATAGGGCGGGGCTTGTTTCCGAGTTAGAAGGAGACCGGGACAAACCATGGTACAAATATGCTTCACTTGACCGGATACTCCCCTCTGAGGGGAATAGAGCCAATTGGAGTTGGGTTGCGACCTGGGATCCTGCATCGCATATCGAGAAGGTTTCATGTCCGGTACTCTTGATGTTTGGTGATAAGGACACTGACCATCCAACTGAGATTTCGATCAAGAAATGGCGCGATGGGCTAAAAAAAGCTGCAAATGAAAACGTGACCTTAGTCGTGTTCCCTGGCGCCGGTCATGGAATCCGGATGCGCGAAGGCTTTACAGGAAGCGGCAGACCTCCATTCGCCGACGGCTATTCCGAACTGATGCTAGGATGGTTATGGCAGCATGTTGTTACTACTACGAAGAAGTAACATCAAAGTGGCGGCACATAACAAGCATGGTTACGATGCTCACATTTTTTTCCAGGGTGTCATAGACCAAGGAAAAATTTTTGATGATTTTACCTATCCCGCCAATTTGTACAGGTTATTGCGATTTGTGTTCGGGGGCTGTCTTAAAAGCCCGGTTTTGTCATTCCTACGCCTGCCCGTCTTTGACGAGGTTCACCAAAGGCGACCTGCCGCAGGCATGACAACGTTACTTTTGAGATAGCCCCTCTTTTACTTTTTTTACTTGATGTTATCGCATCAAGAGCATTTTCTTTGTATCATTGTAGGACAAGATGCCATCTTGTCCTACAACAGTTAGCTTATAAAAATACACTCCACTTGGTGCTCCGTTTGCATCCCATGTTTGCATCTTGTATCCTGCATCCTGCATCTCGTCAACTAACCTTGCCACCTCCTCGCCCAGCGTGTTATACACGTTCAACGTTACATACGCAGGTTCCGATAACTGATAACGAATAACAGTTGTCGGGTTAAACGGATTCGGGTAATTTTGCTCAAGAGCAAATTCCGTTGGAATGAGCGTAGTATTGTTATCAGGTTCACCCGGCGCAGGGGGAGGCAATTGATGCATCGGTACAATCCGAATTGTCGCTGAGGAGAAGGTTGACGAGGAAGAAAGATACAGCTTTCCGGATTCGTTCACCTTGACCCAATAACCCTGTCCGGGGATGAGCGTATCTACAATTTGATATCCATCTTGATAACCATAAAATTCTGATGTAACCATGCCCGGTGGGTTAGAGGTGATGCTCGCAACGGGTATTGGATTGCTGATACATCCTATAAGGTTCCAATCAGTCGTTACAGTAAATGAATCCTCAAGCGCTAAAAATCCATAGACGTCATACGATTGGGAAGAATCGAATTTCAACCAGTAGCCTCTGCCAAGCTGTAATGTGCTTTGTGAAAAATACCCACCATTGAAATAGTAAGCCTCTGAAATAGCATCCGGGAAAATATCATCTTTTGCAGTGGAGGATGCCCGGAGAGGAAGAGAAACAAGATTCCAACGGGGGACGACCGATACCGAACGGTATGTATGTGTCGCAACATGGAAATCAACGGGAATTGTCACTGTGCCGGTCAGCGAGTCGTTACTCGCGATGACAAGCGACGTTGAGTAATCTCCTATTGCCTGGTTGGTTGCATCGAAAGTGAGAACAATTGGTAACGAGCCTCCAACCGCAATTGTGCCGCTATCCTGACTGATGCTTAACCACTCAGGTACGCTTGAAGCTGTTGCTTTGACAGCAACAGGCGACGTTGAAATCCAAAAATCTAAGGGAATCGCGCCATGATTGAATAGTACAAGAGTATCCTGTTTTATATCTGTGGTCTCAGCCTCTACATCAATAGAAGCAGGCTCGCTTGAAAACAGGGGACCTTGCAAACTTAAAATGACGGGGATGATTGTCGAAGGGTTAGCAGGGTCATTGGTTTGAATAGTAAAAGAGGTTGTATAAGTAGTCCACTGGCTCAACCCCGTAGTATTCACATGAAGATTGATTAATGCAGAATCTGCAAACGAG
>SCUC01000276.1 GCA_004322375.1 Bacteroidota bacterium | reverse complement strand
TAGAACATCAATGAAAATGCTGTCCTGTTAATGCCGGCGTTTTGCGACTCAAGCGTTTTGCTGTTATTCGTATAGTTAATATCGAGCGGAATTTTTCGTTCCGGGTCAACAGTCACGGATTGGAGACGCGAGGGTTTTGTCCATCGAATTTTTGTCCAGAGTTCCTGACCATCCCATTGTTCGCGCAATCGTTCGCCATTCTCAAAGACAACTTCTATCTCTACAGGAACCTTGAAATCGCCGTTTCGACGGATAAGCGCTTCCGATTCATACCAGATGCTCTGAGTATTTTCGATACTATCATCGTTTCTGCCCTGTTGTGTCTTGATATGCTCATCCGAAACATCGTAATCAAAGCCTTCCTTTTTTATTACTTCGTTTGAACTGATTCGTTCAACGGAATAATCAATTCTCTTATTGGAGTATAAGGCTTGATCAAAAAACCAGTTGAAATCCTTTCCGGTAACGTCATTCACTACATTCACAAAATCTTGACTTTTCGGGTGCTTGAATTTCCAGCGCTCGAAATACGTTCTCATCACTGTGTGCATCATTTCTTTGCCGATATAATTATGCAATGTCGTGAGGATAAGCCCCGGCTTAGAGTACGAATTAACGCCATACCCTCCCGGAGAATATTCCCACGCTTTCCGTACAGTCGGGTCGGTATTAGAAACAGTGATATACTGTCCTCGCTGAAGCTGTAAATCGTTCATTTTCAACCCTAAGAAATTTATCGCGTCGCCGGAGCCATACGCATCCTGCATAATTTGAATTTCTGAATAGGTGTTGATTCCTTCATCAAGCCAGCTTTCCTCAAACTCGTTGGAGGCAAGAAGATGATACCAGTAATTATGACCAAACTCATGAATGATAGCAAGCTCGACAAGTCGAACGCCATCAGGCAGCCCGTAGCCTGTGCCGGCAGTAATTAAGGTCGGATACTCCATCCCTCCCACTCCCATCGCACCGCGACGCGGGTCAACTACGGTTAGATTGGGAAAGGGATAATCTCCATACCAATTTTGAAAGTAACGGACAGAGAGCTTTGCTGCATCAAGATGACGCTCTCCCTGACCTATTCTATCAGGCTGCATGAGAATACGGATGTTGACATCCTGTTCTTTTCCGACAACCTCGATATATTCCGGGCTGGTTGTCCATGCAAAGTCATGCACGTCCTCCGCCCGATAACAATGTGTTGCGGTTCCATCTCCATTGTTTTTTTTGTGATACTCAAGTCCAGTTGCACCGACGATGTTTTTTTCGGGAACGGTGATGCGAACATCATATACTCCAAAATCGGCAAAGAATTCCGAGTTTGCATGAAATTGGTGGCAGTTCCAAGCCCTGTCAATATAGACTCCAATTTTGGGAAACCATTGCCCGGCAAAGATAAATTCTTCCTTTGCGCCGGTTCGGGCAAATGGGGGCGTGGGAAGCTTTTCGTCAAACTCAATATGCAGAACTATTGAATCACCCGGATTAAGAGGCGTGTAAAGCGGCAAACGGAACACAGTTTTGTCTTCCGTATTTCCGTCATCGGGTTGAATAAATTGTAGTGTAGCAGTGATATCCTCTCCCGTTTGCAAGCTGATTTTTTTTATTTCGATAAAACCCCAGCCATCTTTTTCCATCTTCTCTCCCCGAAGCCTTCCTTTCGATTCTTTCATGAATGTGGATTGGGAATTCCTGAACCCGTTCATGTAGAGATGAAATTGAAGCTCGGTAATTACATCTGAGGATTTGTTGAACCAGAGCAACGTTTCCTTTCCATGCAGCGTTTTTTTATCTGCATCGAGACGGACATCAATATCGTAGTTTGCGATTCGGGGACTCAGGGACTGGGAGAAAAGAACAATGCAAAATGAAAAATGCAAAATGAAAAAAAACTTTAACATTAGGATTCTTTAATTTCATATTTTGGTGAATACAGCTTACAATCTGTTGCATTCAAAATTGTACTATCAAGAGTATCATCTTGTTCCAAATCAATCCTCTCAGCTAATTTTGTAGCTTCTTCTTCGTGATTATTTGGTTTCTGGGGTAAATCCTTAAAATCTGCTGTACCTACAAGGTTAAGTTGAAAAAATGTTGTAGGTCCATACTCTGGATAAGAACGACTTATACGACCTAATCTTTGAACCTCTGACTGGTTAAAA
>SCUC01000275.1 GCA_004322375.1 Bacteroidota bacterium | reverse complement strand
AACGAAACGCTGCTGCTTGATTCTTCAACCATGTTCCACCCGTCGTATGCCGCCTCTTGCCGCGGCGTAACGCCGATGAGGAAGCCTAATAATCCTCTTGCATAAAACGATGAGCTTTCATCAAAGGGGGAGTTAAACCCGAACGTTGTCAGACCCCAGATAAGCGACCAGCCGCCGGAGCGCACATCAGCTGCGCCATACCGGTATTGGATATTCTCATTATCAAATGGCTGGTAGTTGTATGCCGCTGTTATTCCAGCTTCATACTCTCTTCCGAATGGAAACATGAAATCTAACCCCACGCTGACCCCCATCTTTGCAGCGCCATAAGAATACTTTTCACCAAACGTGCCGACAGGCACGCTTGCCCCGCCAAACAGTGTAACATATTTTTGTGATTCTATCGGTTGTGAATAGTACTGTGCGATACCTTGTTCTACGCAAAATCCTAGTACGAACAGCATAACACCGATGTGATGAATTCTTCTGAACGACATAGTGGATTCCTTCTGTTATTGACGATTAGTTGCGCTAATGTAAGCACACTTTTCAAATAGTACAAATTATTGTGTCGAGAATTCTTCAGGAGTATTGACACTATCAAACATAGTTGAATGGGGAGCGGATAGTATTTTACAATCCAGCGATTCAAGCAGATAGGAAGGTCCCGTTTGATTTCTCCTCACGCTCTCAATCAACTCCTTTCTTGATGCAGGTTCCCAGATAGCGCATAACGGTTCGGGACGATGAGTGGATGGATTCGTAAACGCAGTTGCAAATTTCGAAGCGTCGCGTTGCGAAACAAGAGCCAATAACGCTTCGATTGTTACATTGTATAAATCGCACGCCAGAACTAACCACGCGACATCAGGGTGCGAAGACATAGCCGAAACAATACCGCTGACGGGACCAATATCCCTGTATTCATCAACAATAAATTTGTAAGGCGAAGGAGTGACCTGTTCCTCCCGGCAAGAAATAAAAACTTGCTCACAATATGGAGAAATCATCGCGCAGCAATATTCGCGACGGGGCATTCCGTCATAGAGCATCAAACCTTTATCCTGTTTCATACGTGTCGAATGGCCTCCGGCAAGTGCAAGACCATACAATGGGGAAACTATCGGCAGCATTTCTTCTCCCTCTTTGGCAGTTCAACCAAATCAATACAATTATTTTTTATGCACATTTGCGTTTATAATTGAGGTACAGAATCCTTCTAAGAGACCAGAACTCCCTACGAATTTTTGTCTCTCAGTTAATAACATTTCAAACTACGTATCCGCCTGTAACAGAATTCTTGAAATATATTAAAAAATTAGCACTTTGTGATAATATATTTTATTTTTTCACCAGCAATTTGCTTTTCTCATTACCAAAATTTATATTTAGGTAAGCCTAAATTTATTATTTGGTATAACATGGACAATAAATCAACTGAAGATTACATAAAAAGCATCTACCGCTTAGAGCAGGATAATGGCACAGCTCTTACTACTTCGCTGGCAAGGCTTCTCGGAGTTGGAGCCGGCTCCGTGACAGATATGGTAAAGAAACTTTCCGATAAACGGTTGCTTCATTACGAGCCGTATCAGGGGGCAAAGCTCACTCCGGATGGAAAGCGGCTCGCATTAAAAATGGTGCGCCGTCATCGCCTCTGGGAAATGTTTCTCGTAACGTTTTTAAATTACAAGTGGGATGAAGTTCATGACGAAGCAGAACGACTGGAACATGTTACTTCGGAGGGACTGGAACAACGGATAGATAAAGCGTTAGGCTATCCTAAAGTTGACCCTCATGGTGACCCGATTCCTACTGCCGAAGGCGAGCTCATTGATGTTTCTTATAAATCCCTTAGCGATTGTAATGTCTCTGATGAAGGAGTCATCGTCCGCGTAAGCGACGATAGCCCTGAAATGCTGCAGCTTCTTACAAAGCTTGGGTTAGGGTTGAACACGAAAATCCGCATCTCCCAAAAAGTGAAGTACGATGGTTCCGTTATTATCACCATGGGCGGCAGGGAAATACCGTTAAGTCCTGTTATGTCGAAAAGCATCTTTATTAACATCCCGGAGTAAGAGCATGTTCTTAAGCGCTATTGTTGCCGAAGCATCCGTTCACGTACGCGAATCCGCCAGCTCGGTAAAAAAAGTTGTTAATCGCGACCTTATCAGGTATTTGGGTCCAGCGTTTCTTGTCAGCGTCGGGTATATGGATCCCGGCAACTGGGCAACCGACATCGAAGGTGGAGCGCGGTTTGGTTACTCGTTACTGTGGGTTATCTTCCTCAGCAATATGATGGCGATTTTGCTGCAAACGCTCTCAGCAAAATTAGGCATCGCCACGGGAAAAGATTTGGCGCAAAATTGTCGCGACCAATACTCCCGCCCTACCAGTCTCTTTCTTTGGTTTACCGCCGAGCTTGCCATGATTGCCACCGACCTTGCGGAGTTTCTCGGGTCTGCCATCGCCATCTATCTTCTCTTTAATATTGATTTGCTCACGGCAACAATCATCACCGGATTCGATGTCTTATTGATTTTATCGCTCCAACGGTATGGCTTCAGACCTCTTGAATATATTATTATTACATTTGTCGCAACCATCGGCCTCTGTTATGTGGTCGAGCTACTTATCGCCCAACCGCAATGGGGCTTGATCCCACAGAATATCTTCATCCCGACTATTAATTCGGAAAGCATTCTTGTCGCAATCGGTATTCTCGGCGCGACAGTCATGCCCCATAACCTCTATCTGCATTCGAGCATCATCCAATCCCGCTTGCCCGAACAGCCGACTGTCGAAACGAAACGTCACGTTCTCAGGTATGCAAAGATAGATTCTATCATCGCGTTAAATGGCGCATGGTTCATCAATTCCGCAATTCTCATCATGTCTGCTGGGGCGTTTTTCACTCGCAACCTTGAAGTTACTTCCATTGAAGAAGCGCATAAAACATTGGAAGTGTTGTTTGGAGGCATGTCTGCATTCGTGTTCGCCCTTGCGTTGCTTGCTTCCGGCATCGCTTCTTCTACGACTGGAACAATGGCAGGACAAATAGTAATGGAGGGATTTCTCCATATTAAAATCAGACCCTGGCTGCGCCGATTAATATTGCGGCTCATCGTCATGATTCCAGCAGTTATCGCGATTGCAATGGGAATGAATCCATTAAGCCTCCTTGTGCTCAGTCAGGTGGCATTGAGCTTCCAGTTGCCCTTCGCAATTATCCCGCTTATTAAATTTACTAAAAGTAAAACACTGATGGGAGAGCTGGCGAATAAGCCCTTTACCACTTCTATGGCAATCGTGTGCGCCATAGTTATTATTTTCCTTAATGCCTTGCTGTTGTACAAAACGTTTGGCGGTGAATTTTCACTTTAAAGTCGGATTGTTGTCTGGTTATGAAATCAATATTTGTTCTTTGTTTTTGTCTTCTCTTCTCTTGTATCATCGGCTGCGATACGTTCTTTACTTCCACCCCTGAGCAAGGAGAAACGTTCGATCAACCTCTCGATGGGCTTACGCCTGAGCAGCAGCTCGCGTTTGTGCGTGGAGATGAGGCTTTTGAAAAACGATTTTCGTTCAACGAAGGACTGGGTCCCATTTTCAACCAGCCTTCGTGCGAAAGCTGCCACCCTGCCGATGGAAAAGGGCATCCGCTCTCCAATCTTACCCGTTTTGGAATCAACAATGGAACTACATTCGATATTCTCTCTGAAGCGGGCGGTCCACAGCTTCAAGATCGTGCTGTACCCGGAATTCTACCGGAAGCAATTCCTGCCCATGCAAATGCAATTTCAGTGCGTAGTGGTCCGGTTGTTTTTGGGCTTGGACTGATCGAAATGATACCCGACATGGAAATTTTATCTTATACCGACCCGGATGATTTGGACAGTGACGGCATTTCAGGAAAACCCAATTTTGTCCCTGCTCCCGGATGGATTACTCAACAACCCGGTCCGCATAACGGAAAATTCCTCGGACGTTTCGGCAGAAAAGCCGGCGTGGGATTTCTCCTTCAACAAATTGCAACGGCATATTATCAGGATATGGGAATTACGACGGAGTTCTTTCCGCAGGATAATCCCCATCCGCAACGGGGTATCTTCGCAGATCAAAGGCCTGACCCTGAAATCCCGATGGCTACGCTCCACGATGTTGCAGCATACTTGCAAATGTTAGCCCCCCCCAATCGCGGCGCGCAAACAGAACAGGTCCAACAAGGCGAGACGCTTTTTGCTCAAATCGGTTGTGCAAGCTGCCATGTCCCTTCAATGCAAACAGGCTTCCACCCGACAATAAAAGCATTAAGTTATAAACCAGTCTCGTTATACTCCGATCTTCTCTTGCATGATATGGGTGATGAGCTTGCCGATAATTTCATCGAAGGTGACGCAAACGGCAAAGAATGGAGAACGACTCCGCTGTGGGGACTTCGCTTATTTGAAGAACAGCTTGGCGGTACAGCCTACTATTTACATGATGGAAGAACGTCCGACCTTTCCGAAGCAATTCGCCTGCACGGCGGCGAAGCGGAACCATCGCGCAACTCATTTTTAGGATTATCTGAATCTGAGCGGCAAGCGCTGTTGGCGTTCCTCAAATCACTGTAGTTAACATAAGATAAGTTGACAGTTTTTTAAAATCCTTATTAAGCGATGGGTTTTATACCCATCGCATGACGAATATCATATTACATTACTGAAGTTACTCAAGGCATTATATACCTTTAAAATTAAAGGCTAACCTCGCGAACTCCGGGGCTGTCTCAAAAATTGTATTGTCATACCTGCGAAGGGGGTATCCAGTCAGCATTCTCCAATTTTGAACGAATTTCTGGATTCCCGCCTTCGCGGGAATGACAAAACCGTGCTGTCTCAAAAGCACGGTTTTG
>SCUC01000274.1 GCA_004322375.1 Bacteroidota bacterium | reverse complement strand
GATGAGCTTAATGATTCTCATAGTAGATATACCTTAATAAACAATGTCCGTGGAATTATTTACTCAATTCGCCTTTGTCTAAGTGCATAACCTTGTGGGCTTTTTCGGCTGCTCTTGGGTCGTGCGTTACCATAACAATGGTTTTTTTGAATTCCGTATTGAGCCGTTCCAAAAGCGTCATAATATCCTCAGCCGATTTTTTGTCGAGGTCGCCTGTTGGTTCATCCGCGACAAGTACCGTCGGGTCGGTAACAATAGCGCGAGCGATTGCTACGCGTTGTTCCTGTCCGCCGGAAAGTTGTTTCGGGTAATGCTTCATTCTATCTGCTAAACCTACGACGCCTAACGCAAGCTCGACATGGTCTTTGCGTTCTTTCTTCGAGAGCTTAGAAAGCAAAAGGGGCAGCTCAACATTCTCGTACGCCGTCAGCACCGGCAGGAGATTGTAAAACTGGAAAATAAACCCGACATGACGAGCTCGCCACTTCGCAAGGTCGGATTCTCCCAATTTTGAAATATCCGTTCCCTCGACATTGATAGAACCGTTTGTAGGTTTATCAATTCCGGCGATTAAATTCAAAAGGGTGGTTTTGCCTGAACCGGAGGGACCCATAAGCGCTAAAAAATCTCCGGCAGCAATTTGAAGAGAGATGTTTCTAAGCACAGGAATTTCAAGCTTGTCTCTCCAATAGGATTTTGAAATATTTTCAACTGATATTAGGGACATAGAATGATGATTTATTATTGATGATAAAATATAAATTTTGTTCCGATAGCCCATGACTTAAGTGATGGGCTGCATTAAAATTTTTACTCTTTTATTTTCACTTTCGCGCCCGATTGAAGCGCGGTTGAGGGGCTGGCAACAACTTTATCGCCCGGAGTTAATCCCCTCAGAACTTCAACATTATTGCCAAGAATTTCTCCAAGTTCAACGTTTACTTCTTTGACAGTTTCATCGCGATAGAGAAACGCTATCGTATTTCCACCGCGATTTACAATCGCGCTTTGCGATACAACGATTTTCGGCTTACTATTCGTAGTTGTCTCAATCGCTTTCGAAAGAAAATAGACTTTCGCGCTCATTTCTGGTAGAACGCGGTCGTCTTTGTCGTTGAATCGCACTTTAGTCATCACGGTCGCTTTTGCGCGGTCAGCTGTCGGGACAATTTTGCTCACATATCCCGAATATCGTTTTTCAGGGTACGCATCGAGGACAATGTCACACGGCTGATTGCTTTTAATTTTCTCGATGTTTGATTCCGAAACATCCGCTTCAACTTCAAGGGAGTTCATGTCTGCAATGGTAACGACAGCCACTTTCGAGCTTGCTCCTGCGCCAAATGGGGCGACAACCTCTCCGACGTCTGCATTCTTTGTAAGAACCGTTCCTGCGAACGGAGCGCGGATGAAAGTATTTTCTACCTGTACTTCCGCTGCTTTCACTGCCGCCTCTGCCGCGGAAATTGAAGCAAGAACTCTGCCGTACCGCGCCTGTGCTGCGTCTAAATCCGCTTGAGCAACGAGCGAGCGTTCGACCATTGTTTTTACGCGTTCTAACGATTGCTTCGCATCGTAGAGGTCTGCTTTGTACAATTCTAACGTTGCCTTCGCTTGCGCAAGCGCAGCCTCAACATCAGCGCTTTCTATTCTCCCGATGACATCATGTTTCAGGACCTTATCTCCTTCTTCAACATTAAGATAGATAAGCCTGCCTGTTGCTTTGGAAGCGAGAGCGGCTTTCCGTTGGGCTACAACGTAGCCGCTGGCGGTCAAAGAAGCGCTTGCCTGTGAGGCTGAAATCATTGAAACAGTTGTAAGCTCAATCGTTTCGGAAGGCTTCATAAGATTTTGAAAGACAAAGAAGCTGACCACAGCTAGCACAAGCACAATGCCAAATGCTATATATTTTGTGTTTGAGCCGGGTGGTTTATTTTTGGGTTCGTCTTCGCGGC
>SCUC01000273.1 GCA_004322375.1 Bacteroidota bacterium | reverse complement strand
GATGAGCCTCTGGCTCAGAACCCACGACCTACCCGCACCTGCGAAATACTCTCCCCATCAAACCGTACCAAGTACGGCATGTCGGTCTTAAGTAATGTAGTGGAGCCGATGGGGATCGAACCCACGACCTCCTGAATGCCATTCAGGCGCTCTCCCAGCTGAGCTACGGCCCCGTTTAAAGTAAAAATAAAAAGGAAAAAAATTGCTGGACTACGTTACTCCTCCTTGTTGCTTGTTTTCAGTAAGTTAAATATACAAAGTTTATGGCTATCTGCAAATTATATTATTTGCTTGTTACTTCACCAAAATCAATTTTTTCATTTCCTCAAATAAGCGAAGCACAGGAGGATTAGGTTCAGGATCGTCGGCTGGGCGGACAGATTTTACTGTCAACCGGTAAAAATAAACTCCGCTCGGTAATCCTGAATTTCGCCAATGCGTCTCATAAAATCCCGCGGGAAGCACTTCTTCTACAACAATTGCTACTTCGTTTCCAAGCATGTCGAAGAGGGAAATTTTCACACCGCCTTCCTCCGGCAACGCAAAACGGATTGTCGTTGAGGGATTAAATGGATTGGGATAGTTCTGATATAAAATAAATCGCGAAGGCACGCCTTCAAGGGTCAGAATGTCTGTGTTCGGGTCGCCAAGTCCATGTACCTGTATCGAGTCAGGCGAGGATAGTGAGTTGCTGTGAAGATAGAGCGTTCCGAACGTTTCCCCTTTTGCAAACGGAGTGAAAATGATAGTAAACGTCCGATATCCACCCGGAGGAAGGGGCGATTTATCTATTTTCACACTAAACTGTGAATTGTTCGATTCAAATTTAGAAATCCAGAGTGTGTCAACACCGATGTTTGTAAGAGTGAATAACGAATCCTTCTGTTTTCCAATTTTCACGTTGCCGAAGTTTACCTGACTCACATTCATGAACGGAACCGGATAGCCGCGCCCAAATCCGTTCAACCAAATTGTGTCGGGAGAGACCATCGAGTTGCTTTCAATGACGGCATGTCCGACGTAGGGTCCATGGTATTGGGGAGTGAAGCGGACTGTTATTAAAGCATATTCTCCGGGCAACACCACTGTATTATCTGTTGTGATTGTGAAAACAGAATCGGTTGTGTACATGCTGCTAATCTTCAAGGTGTCGTTGCCGACATTTTTTAATCTCGTTGACATATCGGAAAAATGTCCGAGTAACACCCGTCCATAGGCGAGAGTGTTAGTATAGATAAGTTTGGTATCGGCTGCGCGCCCGATGCCATACAATAACACTTCATCGGGAGAAGAATTTGCCGAGCTGCGAAACTCAACATTAGCATTGTATGTCCCGTACCAATCCGGTGAGAACGTTACGTAAAACCAGGCGCTTTCTCCTATCGCGAGAGTCGTTTCAGAAGGCGTGACCGTGTAATATTCATTCGATGGTTCAACAGAACCTATGGTAAGCCAGGTGGTATCCATATTGGTTACCATAATCGAATCCGTGTGACTCATACCGACTTTAACGTCAGGGAATAAAAGGTCGTACCGGTTGAGAGAGAAGGGAGTGGTGGAGTTCCTGCTGATGAACGTTCCCAGTCCTGTTCCTCCCGCGTAGATGTACGTGCTTTTTTCTCCTGCTTCGGCATAGACTAAGGAAAGCATCAATTCATTTTCTAATCCTGAATTGAGAGAATGCCAGCTTGCACCATCATCGAGTGAACGATACACACCCCGCCCATACGTAGCAGCAAACAATACTCCATTTGGAGTAATGGCAAGAGAGAGAACCTTATCGTCTGTAACGCCGACTTTATTCCAATGCAATCCTTCATCTGTTGATTTATAAACAGCGCTATCGCTTGCCGCTGCGTACATATCGCCTCGATAACTTACCGTAAAGGAGTTCACTTGAAAGTTTGATCCTACGGGGACAACTCGTTCCCAATCAATTCCATCATTCAGTGTACGATAGACTCCCCAATTTGTCCCTGCGAACACCTGCCCGTTGAATTTCCCCCGTGTCGGAATCAGGAGAAATGGAGTGCTGGTATGCACTAACGGGTTGTCAATTTCAATCCTTGACCAGTATGCGCCGTTATTATCGGAAAAATACATCGTGCTTGCAT
>SCUC01000272.1 GCA_004322375.1 Bacteroidota bacterium | reverse complement strand
TGCAAATATTGGTATTCACTTTGGTTCTTACCGTTCAATATTGACAGAATCTCTTGCTAATAATTTAGAGAGTTTCGTTGAATCAGAAAACTACACTATTAATTATTATTCTGATACACGTTACCCCAACTCTGCTGGCCTTTTCGAGATTATTCCCGATCCTTCCTCTGGCTTTAACGTAGTGGGTTCCGGCATTTCTTCTGGTTCACTCACTCCGACCGAGCCGCTTGATAGATTAATCTTAGTATCTGGATTAAACGATGGATGGCACATTTATGCAGAAGATTCAAGAAAATTACGCGATAATCTTTCATCAGGACGTTTGACACTAAAAGAAACACTGGTGCCATAATCTTTACCCGCTGGGAGCTAACCCAAAAAGAGAGATCACGTATTGGGCTTTGAAAGCTTAACTAACAACAAAAAGCAACTCAAAATCTACTCCAGCTTCATCTGCCCCAGATGATGCAGCAGATGCCGCACATAATCTTCTGCGATAAATTTAATTGTCATCGGCTGCTTGCCATCAAGAGAGACGGTGTTATTCAACGATGACTCATCCATTCTCGCGAGAATATGCGCAAGATGAAGATTGTACGATTTCGATAATTGCACAAGCTCATTCCATGATTCGTGTTGATACCCATTGATACGCACCCAATTTTCCTGCTGGTAACCGGGCAATTCTGTATGAGCGTTTATCTGTGCGCGGATAAATCGCTGGTGATTGTTCGCGGCGGAATCAATCAAATGTCCGAGGAGTTCTTTGCGCGACCATTTTTCTTTGTTTAATGGTTTCGCGCTTTCCTCCTCCGTTACGTTTTGAAGTAATGGAACTTGTTTTTCGATAATTGATTTGAGTTGATTTGATAGCTCGGTCATTTGTGTTTTAGTTCACTTATTATGTTGTGCTACAGATAATAACAATAATCACAGCAATTCCAAATGATACAACTATCTTCTCGCGAAAAAGAACTCAAGCGAATACATCCATAGGGCAATAACGACTGCAATGATAAAGGCAATCGGAATGCTGAGCGGAATTATCGTATGAAATACAAAGCCCGAAGCAGATTCGCTTATCGTCAACAGCGAGGAAAGAGTAGGAATCTTCCAGACGATAATTCCTATGAGTGCAAGAGCGCCGACAAACGATACTCCAAGAAGCTTTACTAAATCAAGCGTTGAGAGACGCTCCTGTCGTTGCATATATTGGGCTTTAAACCAGAGGACGCGGTAGGCGGGAACCGCAGACGCTTTTTGCAACGCACCCGCTTGCACCGAGTCCATTGCTTTCGCAATGAGAAGGGCATTGCGGCAGGATGAACATTCTTGAAGATGGTTCTGCAAGCGTTCATTCCACGCGTCGGTTTTTTCGGCATGGGTTACTTCACGTTCAAACGTACATTCAAGGTTATTCATTGTTGACCGTTGAGGTTATTCCGAGAGTCTTTAATATTTCGATAAATTTTTGTTTTGCCCTGAACAACAGGACGCGAATGCTTTTTTCTTTCATCTCCAGCATTTCCGCTATTTCCCGATGCCCGTATTCTTCTACGTATGCCAGCCAGAGCAAGGAACGATGTTGAGGAGACAATTGCTCAAATGCTTCATGCACATCAAGCGATTCATACGCATGACCTGTATCGCGTGCCAATAATTCTGTACCGGGTTCGCTCTCAAACCAATTTCGCTCTCTTTTCTTCTTTCTCCAATGGTCGCGAACGGCATTCGTTGCAATGGTGAACAGGTACGCCCGTGTGCGAGATTCGTCGAAGCGCGAAGTCTCTGCCTGCAATAGCTTCACAAACGATTCCTGGAATATATCGTCTGTTAAAGCAGTATCGTTCACCAATTTGTATATATACGACCAGAGCGATTTGTTCGTAGCTTCATACAATGCTTGAAACGCTGATTCGGTCATCTCATTCTTTACTAGATGAGCCTCGAAAGCCGGTGCATGATATTCAGCGCAAATTGCTTGTTGTCGGTTCCACCTGAGTTATGATTATTGTTATGCGCTTCATCAAATAATACTCCGGGATGCGTGGTTGTGTACACTGGAGCCTGAATGTGCATGTCAACATTTGGGTCAGCGTGTTGCTCGCTGCATCCCCATACTGAATACGGCAACAGAACAAGTGCCATGATACTCGTTCGATCCTTCATGCGTACTAACACGCCGTATGTCATTTTATACTCTCTTTTTTTGACGGCTGATCGGTGAGCAGTTTCCATTTTTTTCCCAGACTATAAGAGAGCATACCGGCAACAAAGCATCCACCTGCCATAGCAAAAGTGATCCATGTCCAGTTAAAGTAATCGATCTCCTTGTTTATCCAGTTGATATCGGGATTAACCTGTGAGCCGACAATATTGCTAACCCTGGAAAGCATCATCAGAAGACCAAATCCAAGCGCCGCTAAAAGAACTCCGGCTTGAACAAACCGTAATGCTGTTTTCTTCGGATTTGTACCGTTCTGCATCGGGTCTTCCAGCATTTTCTTTCCCTGGTCAGTATCGAGAAACTCTGCAAATTCTTTTGCCGTGGCAAACTTTTCCAATAATTTATTATATGCCTCAATTCGTTGGAATTTAGCCTGCGTAGTAAGCTGTTGACGACGAAAGAGTAGAAACAACACCCAGCCAACCAGCCCCATCAATGCGACAAACATAATCGTTTCTTCGTGAATTACATCCATTGTGTTTCCTTTTGACGTTAGTTCTACAAAATAAGTATTCGTTATACATAGAGAACGATTGAGGGGGGAGTTTGGTTAACAGTAATAATTACATCATTGTGTTGGTTATCTCTCTCGGCAGGATTGTTCGCAGTCACACTGCTCTGATTCGTTGATTTGAAATTTCATCCCGGCTCATGTGTAAACGCTAAATGCTATATTTATCAACAACAGCTTGAGGGATTTTTTCCGCGCGCCCTGTATTTGCGTTTACCATAGTATATTCAAACCTGCCGGAAGCTGAAAGTTTCCCCGTTACTTTCTTAATAATTTCAAAGCCGACGGTAACTTCAGTCTCCCGGAGTTCCTGAATCCACGTGCGGACGATAACCGTATCTCCCATTACCAGAGCGCGTTTATATTCGATGCAACATTCTTTCACAACCCAGCTATATCCAAGCGCAACAAATTCTTCCATCGCCATAGTATAGCAACGTGCCATCTGGTCATAACGCGCGGCAAGGACGTAATCGAGATAGCGGGAAAAGTGAACGTGATTATTCACGTCAATGTCATCGGGGCGAACTACCAGCTCGCTCTCAAATTTCGAATACAACTTCATAGTATCATTCTTTCTGCTATTGTTATTTCCAAAAAAAGCCTCTCTTTTTTCTATCTTCTCTAAATTGTTCCAACGCATTGATATCGAGCGTGAATATTGAAATGCCATCTTCAGAAACAGGCGAGAACAATTTTTCAGGTTCAACCTGTGC